>DKOD01000042.1:0-8388 GCA_002469865.1 Alphaproteobacteria bacterium UBA7371
GCTGACTTGTCCAGCTCTGACGGTTGTGAGCAGCTTATCAATGATGCGGCTTCAGCACTTGGCGGCCTGGATATCCTTGTTAACAACGCTGGCATTCAGTTCACTTCTGGAATTGAAGAATTTCCCGTTGCGCGATGGGATGCGATTATTGCCATCAATCTGTCTGCCTGTTTTCATACCACGCGCATGGCCCTTCCTTTGATGCGTAAGGGTGGTTTTGGCCGTATCATCAATATGGCATCGGCCCATGGCCATGTTGGATCAGAGAAAAAAATTGCCTATGTGGCCGCCAAGCATGGTGTGGTGGGCATGACCAAAGTAACTGCACTGGAAACAGCAGAAGAAAACATCACCTGCAACGCCATTTGCCCTGGCTGGGTCCTAACGCCACTCGTCCAGAAGCAAATTGAAGACCGCGCTGCAGCTGCGGGCGTCAGTTTTGAGGAGGAAAAACTCAACTTGCTCCGTGAAAAACAGCCGTCAATGGAATTTGCGACCCCAGAACAATTGGGGCATTTGGCTGCTTTCCTTTGTTCCGATCATGCCAGCCAAATCACCGGCACCAGCCAGCTTGTTGATGGCGGTTGGACCGCCAGGTAACCCATGATCAAAAATATTGTGCAGGCCGCTATCTTGGCCGCCTGCATCATCCACCCCGCCAATGCCCAAGAGACCAACAAAGCTAATGCCTACCTCTTTGGCAGTGAATTGTCCCTGGATGGCAGCCAACACAATGATGCCTATGTGGCCGCACGCACGATCACAGCTGGCTCCTTAAAAAGCCAAGGCGACATGATCATGACCGCTTTGAACATCAATATTGCTGGCCATATTGGCGAAAGCCTTATGGCGGCTGGTAACAACATTAGCCTCACCAAACTTCGCATTGATGAAGATCTTCTGCTGGCTGGCCGCAACCTTATTGTGGACGGCGACAGCTTGGTGAAAGGCGGCGCAAAAATTGCCGGTCAAACACTCGAATTCCACGGCAAAGTGGAGGGCAGTACTGATCTGGCGGGCCAAGAAGTCATTTTATCTGGAACATTTTTAGGCGACGTGCTGGTGAGCACCACCACCTTAATTATTCAGGATAATACCGTGATTAATGGCGCGCTCCTTTTAAAAGGGGAACCACGGCTTGTGGTGAGTGAGCGGGCAAAGATCGCCGGAGGCATCACCAATGAGGAATCGCAATTGGCCAATAGGTTCAAGGATTGGCAAAAGCGCCTATCTTGGCTGACCTCATCCTTCCTCGCCCTCCCCCTTCTGCTTGGACTTGGTTTGGCGCTATTCTCGCCAGATCGCCTGCCAGCCTCAGCAAAGATGATCAAAACAAGAATGTGGTCCATGCTGGGCATTGGTTTGGGGATTATTTTGTTGTTCCCCATCCTTGGCGCCTTAATGATGGTGACGGTGGTTGGTATTCCTGTGGGCGTGTATCTGTTAGCCACCTGGCCCATGGTGATCCTGTTTGGGGCAACCATCGGCGCATATTTGGTGGGGGATCTTTTGTTCAAGCGCATCAGGCCAGCCATGGGTGGCCAATGGTATCTGCGCATGCTGCGAATGATCACTGGTGGCATTATTCTTTTTGCCATTGGCTTTGTGCCCATGGTGGGCTTATTGCCGGTGGCTATTGTGACCATCCTAGGTGCCGGCAGCGTTGCCTACATAAGATGGCGACAGGGTTCCGTCTATTATTTCAAATAACCGACATGGGCTGTCAGAACGGGATATCGTCATCCATATCGCCGGCTGGCTTGGGGAAGTTGGATGGTGGCGCGATGTCACCGCCCATCGGGTCAGAGGATCCAGCAATAGCCGTGCCATCACCCATCTCACCACGCCCAGAAAGAATGGTCAGCTCACTGCGGTAGGGCCGCAAAACAACTTCGGTGCTGTAGCGGTCCTGACCCTGCTGGTCCTGCCATTTGCGTGTCTCAAGCTGACCCTCAACATAGATTTTGCTGCCTTTGCGCAAATATTGCTCGGCCACACGAACCAAAGGCTCGGAAAAAATTGCCACGCTGTGCCATTCGGTCTTCTCGCGTTGTTCTCCAGAATTCTTGTCTTTCCAGCGCTCGGAGGTTGCAATCCTCAAATTACAGACCTTGCCGCCATTTTGAAAATTGCGCACCTCAGGGTCACGACCTAAGTTACCCACAATGATCACTTTATTCACGCTGCCCGACATAACTAATGCTTCCTTTGCAAGTGTTGAATTTATTCTAGAGACAATGACGTCTGCTTCCCATATAGTGCGCCGCCTGAAGCATCATTGTCACAAGATGGGCAATGATGCCAACAGACCAATGAAGCTGACCTCAAAGGTCAACGGCCAGACGAAGGAAAACACATGACCCAAAAAATGATCAGCGTCCGCGGCGCCCGGGAACATAATCTTAAAGATGTTTCTATAGATATCCCTCGCGATAAGCTGATCGTGTTCACCGGCCTTTCTGGATCCGGCAAATCATCCCTCGCCTTTGACACCATCTATGCCGAAGGCCAACGCCGTTATGTGGAAAGCCTCTCCGCCTATGCCAGGCAATTCCTGGAGATGATGCAAAAGCCCGATATTGATCATATCGAAGGCCTGTCTCCAGCCATTGCCATTGAACAAAAAACCACCTCCAAGAACCCACGCTCCACGGTGGGTACCGTCACAGAAATCTATGACTATATGCGCCTCTTATGGGCCAGGGCTGGGATCCCGATTTCGCCGGCAACTGGCGAGCCTATTTCCTCCCAAACCATCTCACAAATGGTCGACCAGGTGATGGAAATGAAGGAAGGCACGAAGCTGTTATTGACAGCGCCTTTGATCCGGGGACGCAAAGGGGAGTTCCGCAAAGAATTGGCAGAACTTCAGGCCCGTGGATTCCAGCGCGTAAAAATTGACGGGGAAACCTATAATATTGAAGAAACCCCAAAGCTCGACAAAAATGTCAAACATGATTTGGACGTGATTGTGGACCGCATTGTGGTTCGCGAAGATGTGCAAACACGTCTTTCAGACTCCTTTGAAACAGCCCTTCGCCTTGCCGATGGCTTGGCCGTGGTGGACATGGTCGATGCGAAGGACGGTGAACCTAACAGAAAAGTGTTTTCAGAGCGTTTTGCCTGCCCGGTATCTGGCTTCACCATCGAAGAAATTGAACCAAGGCTTTTTTCCTTCAACAACCCCCATGGCGCTTGCACAACCTGTGATGGTCTTGGCAGCGAGCTTGCCTTTGACGAGGTGCTCATCATTCCTGATGACAATTTGTCACTCAAAGATGGGGCCATCGCACCTTGGGCAAAGACCACCTCGCCTTTTTATATGCAAACACTCAATGCCTTGGCAGCGGAATACAAATTCTCCCTGATTGAACCATGGCACAGCCTGGCAGCAGAGGCCCAAAACCTTCTCCTGCATGGCTCCGGCGATCGAGAAATCACCTTCACCTATGATGATGGGTTGCGCCGCTACTCAGTAAGCAAAACCTTTGAAGGTGTGATTCCTAATTTGGAGCGTCGCTACCGTGAGACCGATTCCAACTGGGTTCGTGAGGAATTGGACCAATTCAAAACAGATGCAGCATGCTCCACTTGTGGTGGATTTAGGCTCAAGCAAGAAGCATTATGTGTCAAAATGGCTGGCTTCAATATTGGTGAGGTTTGCCAGATGCCAATCCGCGAAGTGGACCAATGGTTTCGGGACCTGCCAGCGAAAATTTCTGAAAAGCAAAATGCGATTGCCGAGCGAATTTTGAAAGAAATTTGTGACCGCCTAGGCTTTTTGATGAATGTGGGTCTTGAATACCTAACCCTCGCGCGTGCGTCGGGCACGCTGTCGGGCGGAGAAAGCCAACGCATTAGGCTTGCCTCACAAATTGGCTCCGGCCTGACGGGTGTGTTGTATGTGCTTGATGAACCCTCCATCGGCCTGCATCAGCGCGATAATGCCAAGCTGCTGGAAACCCTCAAGGGTCTTAGGGATTTGGGCAATACCGTGCTGGTGGTAGAACATGATGAGGATGCCATTAGGCAAGCCGATTTCGTGGTTGATATTGGCCCAAGGGCAGGCATCCATGGTGGCCATGTGATTGTTGCTGGCACCCCTGATGAGGTGATGGCCCATGAAGATTCCATCACCGGTGATTATTTGTCGGGCAAAAAATTTATCTCCGTTCCCCAAGAGCGTCGTAAGATTAACCCACGACGAATGATCAAGGTGGAAGGCGCAAGTGGCAACAACCTCCAAGATGTGAGCGCGGAATTGCCCATAGGTGTGTTCACCAGCATTACCGGTGTTTCTGGTGGTGGTAAATCAACCTTCACCATCGAAACCTTGTACAAATCTGCAGCCCGCCGTCTTAATGGCGCAAGATCCCATCCCGCGCCCCACAAATCCATCAAGGGGCTGGAATATCTCGATAAATGTATTGATATCGACCAATCACCGATTGGGCGGACGCCAAGGTCAAACCCTGCAACATATACAGGCGCATTCAGCCCCATTAGGGATTGGTTTGCAGGCCTCCCCGAGGCCCAGGCCCGCGGCTATAAGGCAGGTCGTTTTTCGTTCAACGTGAAGGGTGGACGATGTGAGGCTTGCCAGGGTGATGGCGTGATCAAAATTGAGATGCACTTCCTGCCAGATGTCTATGTTCAATGCGAGGTATGTCGGGGCCGACGCTATAACCGAGAAACCCTGGAGATTACCTACAAAAACCAATCCATTGCCGACGTGTTGGCGATGACCGTTGATGATGCGGCGGAATTTTTCAAAGCTGTTCCTGCCATTTATGACAAGCTCTACACACTCCAACGTGTGGGCCTAGGTTATATTAAGGTTGGGCAACAGGCCACCACCCTATCTGGTGGTGAAGCACAGCGGATCAAATTGGCAAAAGAATTGTCCCGCAAGGCCACCGGCCGCACCCTTTATATTCTTGATGAACCAACCACCGGACTGCATTTTGAAGATGTCAAAAAATTGCTCGAGGTGCTTCATGAGCTTGTCGAGCAGGGCAACACAGTGGTGGTGATTGAACATAATTTGGAGGTGGTTAAAACATCCGATTGGGTGGTGGATTTTGGGCCCGAAGGGGGCACATTGGGCGGCCAGGTTGTGGGCTTTGGCCGGCCTGAAGATATTGCCGCCATTGAGGGCTCCCACACAGGCTTTTACCTGGCGCAATTATTGGATCGTGGCCAGGCATGAGCAAGCAAGTACATGTGATTGGGGCGGGGCTGGCAGGATCAGAAGCTGCCTACCAACTTGCCATGCGCGGCATCAAAGTGGTTCTTCATGAGATGCGCCCAGGGCGCAAAACCCATGCCCATGAAACAAGTTCATGTGCTGAGCTGGTATGCTCCAATTCCTTTCGTTCCGATGATGCCGATGGCAATGCTGTTGGGCTTCTTCATCAGGAATTGCGGCGGCTAAATTCCCTGGTTTTTGAGGCTGCTGATGCCAATCAGGTGCCCGCAGGTGGCGCATTGGCGGTGGACCGTGTGGGCTATGCTGAGGCCGTCACCAGGGCCATCAAAAACCACCCCAACATCACCATGGAACATGGTGAGGTAACCTCCATATTTTTGCCCAACAACCCACCCACCATTGTCGCCACGGGGCCACTAACGTCGGACGCTTTAACCGCTTCCATCCTCGAAGCAACCGGGCTTGAACAATTGGCTTTTTTTGATGCCATTGCGCCCATTGTTTATCGCGAAAGCGTGAACATGGACAAAGCATGGTTTCAATCGCGTTATGATAAAGTTGGGCCAGGCGGTGATGGCAAAGACTACCTCAATTGTCCCATGAACCAGCAGGAATATGAGGCCTTTCTCGATGCGTTGATTGCTGGGGAAAAAACAGAATTTAAGGAATGGGAAAAAAACACCCCCTATTTTGAAGGCTGCCTGCCTGTCGAGGTCATGGCAGAGCGTGGCCGGGAAACCTTGCGTTTTGGCCCCCTAAAACCGGTGGGCCTCACCAACCCCCATGACCCGGACAACAAACCCCATGCCATTGTTCAACTTCGTCAGGACAACAAGCTCGGCACCCTATATAATTTGGTGGGTTTTCAGACCAAACTTCGTTACGGCGCCCAACAAGATGTTTTCCGGATGATTCCAGGCCTCGAGCAGGCAGAATTTGCCCGCCTTGGCGGGATCCACCGAAACACCTTCATCCAATCCCCCAAATTATTGGACCAGCAATTGCGTCTGCGTTCAGCGCCTCATATTCGCTTTGCCGGCCAGATCACCGGTGTCGAAGGTTACGTGGAATCCTGCGCCACCGGCATGTTGGCGGCTATTTTCCTGGCGGCAGAGCTTCATGATCGTGAGGCAATGACGCCAGGCCAAACAACGGCATTGGGCGCGCTGCTTCATCACGTCACCGGCGGGGCAATGGCAGAAATTTTTCAACCGATGAATGTTAACTTTGGCCTATTTACCCCCATCGACATGCCCAGGGGCAAACGTAAGCCCGGCAAGAGGGAACGTGCCTTTGCCTATTGCGAACGGGCGCGCAAAGATATTGAACAATTTCTTAATGAGGCAGCTGCTTGAGCGCCCCTTCTGGCGCCAAGCAAGGCCACGCGCATCTTTCCCAGCATGCCGTCCGATTGGCCGGCCAAACAAGCGCATAATAATTGATCTGCCTCATTGGCTGGCTTCATGCGGCTGAGCGTTTTGATTTGCGCTTCAATTTCGGCCGAATAATCCAACTTTGCTTGCTGGCGCATCTGGAAAATTTTCGCTGACAAACCATTGGCAGCCAGGGGTGCGGGCTTGCCCTGAAGTAGGGCACGGGCATCATAAAGCGTGAGCAACTTGCTGGCTTTCCAATGATTTTGTGGGTCAAACAAATAATTATTCTCTTGCTGCAAAATTGGCTCGGCGATTTCAAGCCAGCAAGCCTTATGGATCGAAAGCAAAGACAGGAGCGGATGACCTTTGGGGTATTCTGGCAGAAGTGATAATTTTTCACGCCACCAAGCCAAACGGATCTGAAGAATAGCTTTTTCCGTTACCTTTTGGGGAAGGCTACGTAATGAAGCGTCAAGCGCCAACAAACCTAAGCCCAGCCCATCATGTCTGCTGACAAATTGTCCCATCAGCCCCAGGGCTGGTGAAAGAATAGCCAATTCCTCCACCACAAGCTGTTGCACATTCTGAGGCATGGTCTCTGTCATGGGTGCCTTTTCATGTTGGGCATGGGCCTTGGGAAAATCCCCTTCGGTATTATTGAAAAAGCTAGACCATGGGCTAATTGGTGGTTTAGGCATTTGCCTGACGTAATGTGGGATAAGGTGTTTTCAACATCTTTCTGCCGCAAGTCATTTATGTTCCAATGATCAGCCAATAGAGGTTACCCATGGCTTTTGACCTACCTGCCCTTCCCTACGCCAAAGACGCTCTTGAGCCCCATATTTCTGCCAACACCTTGGATTTCCATCATGGCAAGCACCACAACACCTATGTGGTGAACCTTAACAAGTTGGTTGAGGGCACAGATCTTGAGAATGCATCGCTCGATGACATCATCATGAAGACCCATGGCGATGCCAGCAAAGTGGGCATTTTCAATAATGCCGCCCAGGTTTGGAACCACAGCTTCTATTGGAGTTCCATGTCCCCCAATGGTGGTGGTGCACCCACTGGTGCCATTGCCGCCAAAATTGACGAAGATTTTGGTTCTTATGACGCCTTCGTCGAGGGCTTTAAGGCTGCCGGTGCGACACAATTTGGCTCAGGCTGGGCATGGCTCGTCCTGGAAAATGGAAAATTGAAAATTGAAAAAACCGGCAATGCACACCTACCCATGACCAAAGGCCAAACCGCCATCTTGACCATGGATGTGTGGGAGCATGCCTATTACCTAGATGTGCAAAACCGTCGTCCCGATTACATCGCAACATTCATTGAAAAACTGATTAATTGGGAATTTGCCAACGAAAATCTGGCCAGCGCCTAATTTTGTTGGGTCTAAATGGTGGGTGGTTGCAGCAATGCAGCCACCTTTCTTTTTTCTGCCAAACACACATTAAACGTTCTTGCCGCCGCATCACTGGCCATGACCTCAACACCGAGCTCCAATAAGTGTTGAATTTCTTGCCCAACCACGCGGACATCACCAGAGCCAACCAACACCACCTCAAAACGCTTCAGCCAATCCACAAGCATGGATTCCATTGAGGTTACTTCCACTGCCCCATCATCACTGGTGATGGCCAAATCACCTTCATGACGATCTCGCCCAACCATGAAAAATCCTGGGCCATAAGCCGTGATAGGTGGACAATCGCCGGTGATGTGATCTTCCTGAAGCATCAATAATCCTTAGGTGGCGTCTCGCTTAATCTCATCTTCCTCATCACCGCGATGCACACC
>DKOD01000042.1:8776-13265 GCA_002469865.1 Alphaproteobacteria bacterium UBA7371
GCCGACACAAAGCCGCTTAGAACCTCACCACCAAACACAAAAAGAGCGATCAAGGCCAGTAAGGTTGTTAAGGATGTGACGACCGTCCGAGACAAAGTCTCATTCAAGGATTGGTCAATAACGTCGGTGAGGGGTTTTTTCTTATAGCGGCGCAAATTTTCTCGAATTCGGTCAAACACCACCACCGTGTCGTTGATGGAATAGCCCGCAATGGTCAAAATGGCGGCCACAACCGAGAGGTTAAAATCAAGCTGCAGCAATGAGAAAAAACCCAACGTAAGCAGCACGTCATGCAAGAGCGCCACAATTGAGGCAAGCCCAAAGGCGGTGTCAAAACGAAACCAAACATAAAGGAGAATGCCTGCCAGGGCTGCAACCACAGCCCAAATGCCGGTTTCCACCAATTCCGCCCCAACCTTTGGCCCCACCATTTCGACACGACGGATGGAGAGGTCTTTGACCAGATCTTGCAAGGATTGTTCAATGATTTCCGCCACATTGCCCACGCCATCAAGGCTGCCAACACGAATGATGGCATCGTTTTGTGCACCAAAGGCCTGCACCTGAACATCACCAAGGCTAAGGTCATTCACCCGGGTGCGAACCTCAGCCAAATCAATGGCTTCGCTTGAGCCAATTTCAACCAAGGTCCCACCTGCAAAATCGATGCCCACATTGAAACCACGAACCCCGATCAAGGCCAAAGAGCCAAGAATCAGCAGCACCGATAGACCAAGACCAAAATGGCGATAGGACATGAATGAGATAAAGGGAAACTTCATGACGTTGCTCCCTCAAGTCCAGAGAGCTTCTTGGGCCGACCGCTACGCATCCATGTCACAATAATGAGACGGGTGAGGAAAACTGCCGAAAACACCGATGTTATGATGCCAATCGAAAGTGTCACGGCAAAGCCCTTAATAGGGCCTGCACCCAGCACAAACAGCACCATGGCAGCAATAAAGGTGGTCACATTAGCATCGAGAATGGTCGACATGGCACGGCGGTAGCCCGCGTCAATAGCAAGCAAGGGTTTCGTGCCCCTTGCCCGCTCTTCACGGATACGCTCAAAAATCAGCACATTGGCATCCACCGCCATGCCCATGGTGAGCACGATTCCTGCGATGCCTGGCAATGTAAGGGTGGCCCCAATGATGCCCAAAGCACCAATGATCAAAAACATGTTGGACAAAAGGGCAAAGGCGGCAATCAAGCCAAAGATACGGTAATAAAACCCCATAAACACGAGCACGGCCATCAACCCAACAAATGCGGCAATCTTGCCCGCTTCCACCGAGTCGGAGCCCAAATCCGGGCCCACTGATCTTTCTTCCAATATTCTCAATGGCGCAGGCAAGGCACCTGCGCGCAGTAAGATGGAGAGATCATTGGCAGATTCAAAGGTAAAATTCCCCTCAATAATACCGCTTCCGCCCCTGATGGGCACTGATATCCTCGGCGCAGAAATAACTTCCACCACAGCCTTTCCGGTCGCCTCATCAATGCCGGAATCAAGAACAATGGCAAAGGGTCTGCCCACATTTTTTTCCGTAAGATCAGCAAACAAACGTGCACCAGCTGTGTCAAAACGAAATGAAACGGCTGGCTGACCCGTTTCGTCGGTGGTGGCACCTGCATCCACAAGACTTTCACCGGTCAATGCTGGGCGGCGAACAACCTGGTAGCTTTCCCGATAACCATCACCAGAGGCTACCTCACGGCAATTCACTTCATCGCCGAGGCATACAAGGTGGAATGTCATGCGCGCGGTCTGGGTGATTAGATCACGAAGGCGCGTGAGGTTGGATTCACCAGGAACCTGGACAATGATGCGGTCTGAACCCTGGGCTTGGATTGATGGCTCTTTGGTGCCATCGGGGTCAATCCGCCGACGCAACACTTCAATGGCCTGGGCAACAGAGCGCCTGATCAATTCTTCTCGACCATTTTCCCCATAACCGACAACCAGCCCTGTATCGGACTCATTAATTTCCAGCCCATCGCCATCCAAATCCATTTCCTCAAGGCGTTCGCGTGCCGCATCAAGTTCTGCCATATCCCGGAGCGTGATGGTGAGCTGGCCAAGGTCGCGGTCGGCATCCAAGCGACGATATCCAATAGCCGGTTGTTGCCGCCGTAGCTTATCGCGCACATCATCCCTGATATTTTCGAGACGCTCTGCCACCAAATCATTGGAGGCAACCTCAAGAAGCAAATGGGCCCCACCCTGCAAATCCAAGCCAAGCTCGATGGGCCCACCAGGAAGGATTCCAATCTCTTGGGATGCCTGCTTACCAATGAAGGTTGGAATCGCGGCCAACAGGCCAAATGCGACGAGCAGAATAATACCAATACGCTGCCAGGGGGGGATGGTGATCATGCTGAAATAGGGCCTTTGTGACGCAAGTAATTTTAAGAAATGTAACGTTTAGGACTTTTCGCCTTTCACAGGCTCACTTTTGCTCACCACGTCAGCAAGCGTCTGCTTGACCACATTCACGCGTACATTCTCGGCGATTTCGATTTCCACATCGGCATCATTCACCTTCACAACCTTACCCATGATGCCGCCGGCGGTTACGATCTGATCGCCACGACGTACAGATTCGATTTTTGCCTTATGCTCCTTGGCACGGCGCTGTTGGGGCCTGATAAGCAGAAAATAGAAAATGGCGATCATGGCGATGAACGGCACCATCTGCATGATGATGTCGCCGGAGCCAGCAGCGCCGGCGGATTGTGCAAAAGCGGGGGTAGCCATCATGTGAAGTAATTCCTCAGATATAAAAACATGGTTAGGATAGGCCAGAAGCCCATCATCCCACCCGTGACAGGGTAAGAACAAAGCATGCTATAGACCTTGCGTTTCCATGCTTCAAGGATAGCCCCATGCAAGATGAAGAAATCACAGAGCAATTACGACGCATTGCCGACCAACTTACCGGCCAACGCCATGTTGAGATCGGCCAACAGGAATTGGATTCTGATGTCCATGTTCTCGAACATGACCGACTGATCTCGGTCGCCCATGATGCAAGCCTGCCATTAGACCTTCTCCAGGGTTTGGATCGGGTCGCAGATATATTGCGAGAAAACACCATACGCTTTGCTAAGAATCATCCGGCCAATAACGCCCTTCTTTGGGGTGCGCGCGGCATGGGCAAGTCCAGCCTGATCAAATCGGTTCACCGCCATGTGGCTAAACAATATCCTGGGTCAAAATTGCAACTGATTGAAGTCCATCGGGACGACTTGGCCGCCCTACCTGCCCTCATGCGCGCCCTTAGGCAGCGCCCGGAACGCTTCTTGCTGTTTTGCGACGAACTCACCTTTGATGTTCGTGATCAGCTATATAGGGCCCTTAAAACGGTTCTTGATGGTGGCGTGGAAGGTCGGCCATCCAATGCGCTCTTTTACGCCACCTCCAATCGGAGGCACCTTGTGCCGCGCGACATGGCAGAAAATGAGCAAGCAGCCGCCATTCATGCCAATGAGGCGGTGGAGGAATCGGTATCTTTGTCAGATCGCTTTGGGCTGTGGCTTGGGTTTCATTCCTGCGACCAACCCACCTATCTAAAAATGATTGATGCCTATGCAGAACATTTTGGCCTTAAAATGGACCAAGAGGAACTTCATCGCAGCGCATTGGAATGGGCCACAACAAGAGGAAGCAGATCTGGCAGGGTGGCCTGGCAATTTATGCAATCATGCGCAACGTAAAAATGCCTAGCGTGGGGGTAAAAAAGACAAAGGATCAACGGGTTGCGTGCCACGGCGCACCTCAAAGTGAAGAGCTGCCTCACGGGCAGCACCAGTCTTACCTGAATTGGCAATAACCTCATTTTGAAGCACCCTTACGCCCTTTTTAACCAACAATTCTTGGTTATAGGCATAGGCCGTAACCAGGCCATCTTCATGCCTTAGAAGCACCAAATTCCCATAGCCAGACAAGCTGTTGCCGGCATAAATCACATCGCCACCAAGCGCGGCTTTCACCGGTGTTCCCTCAGCAACAGCAATATCAATACCGTCACCGCCACCACCGGGGCCAAATTTGTTTAACAAACGCCCCTCCACAGGCCAATTAAAACCAAGTGAGGCAAATTGTGGGGCCTGGGTCGCTGAAGGCGCTTGGGCCATGCCGCTCTGCGGCGCTATTTGGCCTGCGTTAGGAGCCAAATTAGGCGAAGCTTTTTCATCATCAGATTCAGACTTTTGGGCAGGTTCGGCGGGCGCAACAATCACATCATTGGGGCGTTTTCTTGGCTCTTCCTCACCTTCCGGTGGCGTCGCCAATTCTGAAGCAGCAGGGTCACGCTCAGCATCTTGTTGTTCATTCCCCTGGTTTTTTTGTTCCTGTATTTTTTGTGCTTTGGGCTCTTGGGGAACAGATTGTGTTACAACCCGCCCCTGCTTGGGCACCTTAACTTTTTCTACTGGCTTTCGATTGGGCACAACAATACGGCTGCCCGCCCGAACACGGTCGGGA
>DKOD01000067.1:0-10677 GCA_002469865.1 Alphaproteobacteria bacterium UBA7371
GGTGACTTTACGGCAGACAAGCATAATGGCCTTGAGGCTGCCGCTTGGTATTGGCATTTCGTGGATGTGGTTTGGTTGTTCCTGTTTGCGGCTGTTTATGTTTGGGGTGCCGGCACCAACACCCATTAACACCGCCCAACCTTTGTCTTGGGACATGCCGAATAGGGCGGGATTCCATGACGAACATCTCGATCAACGTCACAAAAGCTTGTCCCCTTTTTGGGGGGCAGGCTTTCTTAGTTGCCTAGCAATGCAGGAGGTATCCTCGGTGACCCGCTCTGGCCGTTCCAAGTTGTTCGTGGTCCTCATGGCCTTATTGTCATTATTTTGCGGCTATCTTTCCTACTGGCAATGGGAGCGCCTGAGTTGGAAGCAAAGTCTTTTGGCTGAATTTGCCATGGCCGCCGAACTTCCTGCAGAGCAACTTACCCCCGAAACTTCCGTGCCGGCTTTCGTGAAGGTTGCTGGAGCACCACAAAGGATATGGCAGCAAATTCAAACCAAGGACCGTGCCCAAGGTTTTCGGCTGATCACCTTGTTGAAGCTTGATGACAACCGAGAAATCCTCACCGATCTTGGCTTTGTCAACCAGGATGATGCTGCGTCATTGATAGCCAACATTCCCAAGCAACTCTCAGGTATTGCCCTATTGCGAAGGGATGATGAACCGTCAATTTTTACCCCGCCCATTGATGAGAAAGAAGGATTGGTATTTGCCCGCCACGCCGCTTCACTCGGTGGTGTGGAAGGTGTGATGCTGGAATGGTTGGCTGAGGCCGAAGAGCCGATGACCTTGCGCCGTGACCGCGCACAGGTTTTGGCGGGGATTCCCAACAATCATCTGCAATACGCACTTACCTGGCTCGCCCTTATGCTGGTGGGCTTGGTATGCACCTTGATTTGGTGGCGCCGGGCAGGGGATGACCAGCAGGCCGAGGCTTGATAAGCCTTGTCCAAGTCCGCATCATGAGGGGGTTGAGATGCTTTATGTGAGCAGCCGCGGCGGCCGGCGGGATGCCAATTTTGCTGATGTTCTTTTTGACGGCATGGCGCCCGATGGGGGGCTTTATCTTCCCCAATCTTGGCCAAAGCTTGATCCTGCTTTGGTTTCATCATTCAGGGGCATGGAATATTCGCGCATTGCGGCCCATGTGATGGCACCTTACACGGAAAATGTGCTGGATTTTGAGGAACTTTTGGACCTCACCCAACAGGCCTATGCTGGTTTTGATCATCAGGCCGTGGTGCCCGTCACCCAAGCTTCACCAGATTGCTTTTTGATGGAATTGTTTCATGGCCCAACCTTGGCATTCAAAGATTTGGCCATGCAATTTATCGGCAGGCTGTTTGAACATATGCTTGCCAAACAGCAACGTAAGGCCACGATTATTGGCGCCACTTCTGGCGATACCGGCGCTGCAGCTGTTGAGGCATTTCGGGGGCGTGCCAACACCAATGTGGTGATCCTCTATCCCAAAAATCGTGTTTCCGATGTTCAGCGCCGGCAAATGACCACGGCGGGTGAACGTAATGTTCATGTGCTTGCTGTTGAAGGCAATTTTGATGATTGCCAGCATATGGTGAAGCAAATGTTTGCCCAGAGATCTTTTGCCGATGAGGTGGGGTTGTCGGGTGTGAACTCCATCAATTGGGCTCGGGTTATGGCCCAATCAGTTTATTATTTCTCCAGTGCGGCAAGTCTTGGGGGGCTTCAAAATCCCTTGCGCTTTGTGGTGCCAACCGGCAATTTTGGGGATATTTTTGCAGGCTATGTGGCCCACCGGATGGGCTTGCCGATGGCTGGTCTGGTGGTGGCCACCAATGCCAATGATATTCTTTGCAGGGCCTTTCGTGATGGTGAATATCGGCCTGCCCACGTGCATGAGACCCTGTCCCCGGCCATGGATATTCAGGTTTCGTCAAATTTTGAGCGTCTTATTTTTGATTTTGTTGGCCGTGATGGTGGCAAAGTGGCGGGCCTCATGCAGGCCATAGAACAAGGCGGGTTCACCATGCCGAGGGAATTTATGGACCATCCTTCGCGCCCATTATTTGAGGCCCATGCGGCCGATGACATGGCCATCACTGCTGCTATTGGGCGGTTCTATGCCGAAACCGGCATGGTGATTGACCCACACACAGCCACAGGCCTTCATGCGCACCATCATAGTCCCAAGCCTGATGGCGTGGTTGATGTTTGCCTGGCTTGCGCCCATCCGGCCAAATTTCCTGAGGCGGTGGAGGCTGCTTGTGGGGTCTCACCATCCCTGCCTCACCATTTGGCTCGCCGCATGGAAGAGCCCGAGCGTGAACATCTGGTTCCCGCAGATCTGGGCCAAGCCATGGCCCTCATTAGGTCATTGGTGGCGTGACGCAACCGCAATTGGCCATGCTTGCCAACGGCTTGCGGCTGGTGCTTGTTGAAGACCCGCATGCTCGCTCCAGTCATGTGGCCATCTGGGTGATGGCCGGCACCCGTAATGAACGGTCGGATGAAGAGGGATTGGCCCATTTTTTGGAGCATATGGCCTTCAAAGGCACCGGCCGTCGCTCGGCTTTTGATATTGTCCGTGAGGTGGAAGATGTCGGCGCCAACATCAATGCCTACACGGCCCGTGATCACACGGTCTACCATGGAAGATGCCTCAGCGAGCATATGGCGCTCTTGGTCGAAATTCTGGCCGACATTGTGACCGATAGCAACATGCGCGAAGAGGACGTGGCTGTTGAACGCGATGTGGTGCTGCAAGAAATTGCCCAAGCTGAAGATATTCCTGACGAAATCATTTTTGACATCCATAATGATGTTACCTTTCCAGGCCAAAGCCTGGGCCACAGAACCCTAGGCAAGCCGGAGCGTGTGCAATCCTATAAGGCCAAAGAGGTTCATCATTTGCTGGAGCGTTTTGCCAACCCCGCCCGCATGGTCCTGGTGGTGGCAGGGCCCCATGGGCTTGAAGAGTTGCAGCCATTGGCCGAGCGTTATTTAGGCCCCCTCAAGGCGAGATTATTGGCCCATGATACAAGCCCAGCACAATCAAAAGGTGGCTTGCATCTGGTTCCCCGCAAGAGTGAGCAAACCCATCTTTGTTGGACCTTTCCTGTGGCAGGCCTTGCATGTCCAGAATATGTCTCCTGGCAATTATTTGCCAATCTCTTTGGTGGGGGAATGTCGTCCCCCTTATTCCAAGAGGTCAGGGAATCGCGTGGGCTGGCCTATTCGGTTTATGCTTTTTATTCCGGGCTCGTGGATTGTGGCCAATTGGGTATTTCCATGGGCACTTCATCTGAACGGATGTTGGAGGCCTGCAGCATTGCCAACAATGTTCTGGAACGGCTTGCGACGGGTGAGGTTGAAGAAGAGGCACTTATTCGTGCCCGCAACCAAACCAAGGCAGCATCCCTCATGGCCTTAGAACATGCCGCCAATCTTGCAGATCATGCAGCGCGCCAATTGCAGATTTTGGGCCATCTGGAAGACCCACTACTCGCCATAGAGGCATTGGATCAGCTGGGCACCAAGGACATCATGCGCATGGCCCAGTCTCTTTTTGCACAAGCATCATCCTCGGCGGTGGTGCTGGGTGGGGTGCGGTCGGCAGACCAAGGGCCGTTGGAGGCAGTGTTGATGTCATGAGCATGCGCGAGGTTTTGGAGACCATCACGGGACGTCGGCCCCAACTGCAACTCACCAGCAGTAATATAATTTTGCGCATTCCTGAGGCGGCGGATTTTTTGGAATATGTTCGGGTTCGCCGCGCCAATGCCGAGCGGCTTCGGCCAGTGGAACCTAGTTGGGCACGCGACGCGCTGTCCCGGTCCGGTTTCCGTCGGCGATTGCGCCATGCCCAGGACCTGCATCAGCGCCAACAGGGCATGGCGCTTTTTATGTTTTTGAAAGACACCAACAAGCTCGTTGGTGGGGTTACGCTTAGTTGGCTTGATGAGGGTCGGCCAGGAACAGCCATGGTCGGATATTGGCTTGATGGTGTCCATGAGGGCCAAGGGCTTATGAAAGAGGGTCTTGTGGAAGTCTGCCGTCACGCCCATGTCCATTGTAAGATAAGGCGCATTGAAGCTGCATGCCTTCCAGAAAACATGCGTTCGGTGCATCTTTTGGAGGCCTGCGGGTTCCAGCGCGAGGGTCTGGCACGCCAATATCTCAATATCAATGGGGCCCATCGGGACCATCTTCTCTTTGCTCGGGTTCAGGCAGACCCACTCACATCGGAATAGCCAGCCAGGTCAATTTGTAGCTTACCCATAAGCCGGTCCCAAAGCGCTTCGCCATCATTTGAAAAAACATCATCAATATCAAAAGGGGCGGTAAGCCAATCATGCCGCTTGATTTCATCTTCCAATTGGCCATCACCCCATCCTGCATAGCCAAGCATGAGGCGAAAACGTTCAGGCCCTTGCCCCTTCGCTATGGCGCGCATGACCTCAAGGCTGTTGGTCATGTTCAAGCCACGTTGGTGGTTGCGCATTGTTTGCATATCTTCATAATCGGGTGTGTGCAGAACGAAGCCATGCTGATTGCCCACTGGCCCCCCACGAAAAACCCGCGCCGATGCATGGGGCTCGGTGGCTTCGACACCAAGCTGGTCAGCAATGTCCAAAAGACATAAATTGGTTGGGCGGTTGATGATAAAGCCAAGCACCCCGTCACCTTCTTCAACGCTTGCAATATAAACGACGGTTTTTGCAAAAGTCTCGTCGAGCATGTTGGGGGCGGCGATGATGATGCTTCCCTGGAGATCCTGCATATGATTAAGTGCCCTATGATTGCTGTTGTCTGGATGTTGTTAGCATCGCTGGTGACAGCCCTGCCAGCCAAAGCAACATCACAGCAACAAGATTATGTTTTTGAAGGTGGCTCAGTGCGCGTGATGCGTGATGGTCGCAACATCTTCATGTTGGTGACGCCGGCGCCTGGTTTTAAAACCTATGCACCCAACCCAGGACCCAGCGGTTTAAGCCCCGAACTTATCCAAGAGGGCCGCGCCTTGTCCCTTGAAGCCAGCGTGCCCAAGCGCTTTTACCTGACAAGCGGGGATGCCTATTTGGGCTATGACAGCCAGGCGTTGTTTCGTGCCCCATTCCTGGAGGAGCAGGCCGAGGTGGAAGCATATTTGGGTTTTTGTGAGGAATTATGTTTGCCTGCATCATTTGTCTTCTTACCAAGCCAGCTCCAAGAAGAACAAATGACCGAGGGCTTTGTGTTTCCTGAATATGTTGCCCAGCCTGTGTCGGTGGATAGGTCCGGTTTCGTCCGTGCGCCTTCATACCCAGGGGCAGAAGTCTTTGTGGCTGACCCCCCAAATTATTCAGACCTCCATGGTCAGCTCAATGCTGACGGGCAAGGAAATATCAAGCCTTGGCCTAAGGAATTGGTGCATGTATTGAGCATGATTGGGATGCTCATGGATGGGCGATTAATCTTTGCCCCCACACAGCTAGAAAGATGATAAAAATCATCCATATACATGGTCTATGACAATATTTTTGATGGAGAATTTTGATGACAATTGCTGTTGGAGACCAGGTGCCTTCCGTTGATATTTTCACTGTTGGTGAAAGCGGTCCTGAAAAAGTGAATTTCGCCGAATATTGTGGAAGTGCCAAGCTGGTGTTGTTTGCAGTACCTGGCGCTTTCACACCAACCTGTTCGGCAAAGCATTTGCCAGGCTTTGTGGAAAAAGCTGATGCGCTGAAGGCCAAGGGTGTTGATAAGATTGCATGCTTGTCCGTGAATGACGCCTTCGTGATGGATGCCTGGGGCAAGGAACATGGCGCTGCTGGTCGTGTGGATTTGCTTGCCGATGGAAATGCTGATCTGGCCAAAGCCATGGGTCTTGAATTTGATGCATCGAGATTTGGTCAAGGCGTGCGCGCCAAGCGCTTTGCCATGATCATCGATCAGGGTAAGGTCACATCGCTTGGAATCGATGAGCGTGGTGAATTTAAAGAAACCGCCGTGGAAGCTGTTCTCGAGCGTCTTTGACCCTTAATCGGATCCATTCCTGAGGTCTTGAACACCCTGGCGGGCCAACGCATCGGCCCGCTCATTATCTTCATCGCCGGCATGGCCCTTGACCCAATGCCATTGGATGTCATGCCGGCGTGTTTCTTCCAACAATTCTTGCCACAAATCAGCGTTTTTCACTGTCTTTTTGGCGGCTGTCTTCCAACCATTGGCCACCCACCCATGGATCCATTTGGTGATGCCATCACGGACATAGGTGGAGTCGGTATATAAATCGACTTGGCAGGAACGTTTGAGCGCACGAAGCCCCTCGATGGCGGCCATCAATTCCATGCGGTTGTTGGTCGTGTCTGTCATGCCGCCATACAACTCACGCATGGCGTCGCCATACCGCAGCACAACCCCCCAACCCCCAGGCCCAGGATTGCCGGAACAGGCCCCATCGGTGGACATCACAACCTTCTGGGTCATGACCAAAGGCCATAATCTTGGGCAGAACGGGCACGCAGATGGGTGCGCATGCGGTGGGCATATTCATTGGGATCCTTAGGGGTCACCAACCAGCTTGGGTCATGGTGGATAACGTCATGGGCCCGGGTGAGGAAAAACCGCAAGCCAGCACCAAGTGCCAAAAGCGGAAGGGCCTCTTTTTCTGCAGGTTCCAAAGGTCGACGTTGGCTGTAGCCATTCAAAAATGCAGCAGACTTGGTGACATTGAGGCTGCCATCTCCCTCAAAACACCAGGCATTGATGCAAATGGCCAGGTCATAGGCGAGCATATCCTCACAAGCGAAATAGAAATCAATAAATCCCGACACCTCACCATGACGGAAGAACACATTATCTGGAAACAGATCGGCATGGATATGACCCATGGGAAGAGCGGACGGCCATTGGGCGTTTAATTTTTGCAAACTTTCTTCCGCAAGCCTTGCCCAATCTTGGTTTCTGGCTGCGACATCCTCGCAAATCTGCCCATGCATGGCTTGCCAATTGCTGCGGGACAAATTGTTGGGACGTTTGCCAGCATAGCCTTTGCTTGCACCATGAAAACGCGCAAGTGTTGTCCCCAAGCTTGCACAATCTGCCACCGAAGGTCGCCGCACGGCGAGTCCTGGCAGAAAAGATGTCACCAGGGCAGGACGTTGGGATAAGCGGCCAATGGCCTTGCCTGATTTGGTCCACATTGGCTGCGGGCAAGAAAATCCTGCGGCCGCCACATGATCCATTAGCCCAACAAAATAGGGCAGATCATCCTCGGCCACACGTTTTTCGAATAAGGTGAGAATGTATCGGGCATCGGCGGTTTCCACAAAAAAATTGGAATTTTCCACACCCTCAGCAATGCCTTTTAAGCTTTCCACCTCACCCAAATCATATTGGGCCCAAAATGCTTCCAAATCCCGGGCATCAACTTGCGTAAAAACCGCCATTAATCAGTCCGTACGACGCGGGGAAGCTTGAACACCACATCTTCACGCGCAACGACATGTTCGCGAATCTGGGCATTGGTTCCTTGGGATAATTTGTCCACCACGGCCTGCACCAAATCTTCCGGTGCTGAGGCGCCGGCGGTGATGCCAATACGCTGAAATTCTGTGGCAAAATCATGTTCCAAATCATCTGCTGATTGGATCAATTTGGATCTTGGACATCCCGCCAATTGCGCCACTTCCACCAACCGCACGGAGTTGGAGGAATTGGTGGCGCCTAACACCAAAATCACATCGGAGATCCGGGCAAGTTCTTTAACAGCCAACTGCCTGTTGGTTGTGGCATAACAGATATCTTCTTTATGGGGTTCCACGATGTTGGGGTAGCGCTGTTTAAGCGCTGACACAATGCTGGCGGTATCATCCACCGATAGGGTGGTTTGGGTGACATAGGCCACGCCCTGAGCCCAATCAGGCAAATGCGCCACATCTTCGACCCTTTCCACCAAGGTCATCGCGCCCTCAGGCAATTGCCCCATCGTTCCCAAAACTTCTGGGTGACCTTCATGACCAATCAACAGGACATGAAGGCCCTTTTCGTGATGGCGTTCGGCATCGAGATGGACCTTGGAAACCAGTGGGCATGTTGCATCAACATAAATCATGGCGCGGCTTGAGGCTTCAGCAGGTACGGATTTGGGAACCCCATGGGCGGAAAATATCACCGGCTTGTCATCGGGAACTTCATGGAGCTCCTCGACAAACACAGCACCCATGGCCTCGAGCCTTTCCACCACATGGCGGTTATGGACGATTTCGTGGCGAACATAGACGGGCGGGCCAAATTTGCTGATGGCTTGCTCCACAATTTGAATGGCCCGATCAACACCGGCGCAAAAGCCTCTTGGTGCTGCTAAGATGATTTCGAGTGGCTGTTCTTCCATGATTTCTTCCAATAGCTCGCTTGGCGCTTTCTTCTGGTCTAAGTGATATGCCAAGAATGAACAATCCGGTCGATTGGGACCATATCGTTATATTGAATTTTGGAGATTTGCTTTCCATGCGTGTATTTCCTGCCATGATGATGGCCCCCCTCATGCTGCTAGCCGGCTGTGCGTCAGATGAATTTGAGGAAGTTCGCCTTGTGGCCTGCCCTGAAGGAAGGGTTCTTAAAGGGGCAGAACGGACCATGGCCAATGGGGTGGAGGCCACCATTTCTTATGCTGAGACGGCATGTGTTCGTGAGGATGATCAGGTTCTTGCAGCCATCCGAGCCGAGATTACCACGCGCAACCCAGGCGAAGATGCTGTTGATTTGAGGCTGCCTGCCTTCATCATCACGGTGACCAATGATGATGATGTGCGTGACCGACGCGTGCTGGGCTATGAGGTGAATGCCAAGCCAGGCCGCCATGTGACCTATCAAGTGACCGAAGGGTTTGTGTTCCCCGATGACAATGCAGTTCGGCAAATCACCATCATGACCGGATTCATGGAGCCTGCCCTGGCACAAAACCAAAAATAAAGGGCCCTTTTGGGCCCCTGATTTGTTGGAACAACAAAAAACCACCAATCAGTGCAGTTTTCCCTCAAGTGCGCTGATGGCTTTGTCATTATAAGCCTTGGCTTGTGTCTTGGTGAGGTCTTTGCCCAACACCTGACGCACGGCGTCAAAAGCCTGGTCAATGGCGTCATGGCGGAGCTGTTTGACCACCTCAGCCTGGGCGGTTTGGATCTTTTGTTCCATGGCCTTGATGCGTGCATCCGCACGTTGCTCGATATCCTTACGTGCTTTTTCAAGTTGTGCTTCGGCATCACGCTGGGCGTTGGCAACGATGGTTTTGGCCGTCTCTTCCGCCGCGCGCTTTTGGCGTTCATATTTGGCCAGCAACGCATTGGCTTCTTCACGAAGCTGTCGCGCTTCATCAAGTTCAGCACGAATGCGCTCGGATCGATCATCCAGGGCTTTGGTGATTTTTTTGTGGGCGCCAAGGGCAAAGAAGCCAACCACCAAAATCAGCAGGGCGATATCTACCCAAAATGACGGATCTGAAAACATGACCTCAATTCCTTAAGATTGGGCGCCTTTAAGGGCGCGATCAAATTTGGCAACATCCATGTCTGGCGCATGTTGGGCTGCCACGGCATGGGCAACCTCCTTAGCGATCATGGGCAATTCAGCAGTGGCTTTATCTTTCATGGAAGCAATTTCCGCTTCTGCCTCTGCCAAGCGTTTGGCGATTTTCTTATTGGCCTTGGCTTCTTGTTTGCTCGCGACCTCGGCAATTTCTTTGCGCACTTCTGCGGCAGTGGCCTGGGCCTCGGCCCGGGCTTGGTGCAATGCATCTTCATAAGCCTTTAGGGCCAATTGGGATTCTTCACGCAGCTGGCGGGCTTTTTGCAGGTCATGGTCAATGGTGTCACGGCGCTGTTCAAGGACAGCGGCCACCCTGGGCAAAAAATTCTTGGCCAAAATGACGTAAAGGAACCCGAAGGTGACGATCAGCCAAAAGATCTGGCTTGGGAATTCAGCAAAATCCAATTGGGGCATGGGTTGGGATCCTCAAACATTTATTGGCCCCATGGGCCAAGTTTTTTACCATCGGATTCCCCGGCGGCAATGCGCCGGGGTATCTCGCTGATATTTTCAAAAACCTAAAGTCTCAATCTTTACGCAACAAAGATCAGAATCAGGGCCACCACGAGGGCGAAAAGACCGGTGGCTTCTGCAAGAGCAGCACCAATCAAAAGGTTTGGGAACTGCTGTTGGGCAGCACCAGGATTGCGCAGCGCGCCGGACAGATAACTGGCAAAGATGTTACCAATACCCATACCGGTACCAAGAAGGGCGAGTGCGGCAAGGCCCGCACCAATATATTTGCCAAGGGCTACAGCGGCTTCTACTTCCATAATAATCTCCTCATCAGCGAGATGGTGACGTCAGTGCATGTGCAAGGCGTCGTTAAGGTAAATACACGATAGTACGGCAAACACATATGCCTGGAGGAATGCAATAAGAAACTCCAGGGCTGTGATGCCCACGAGAAGGCTCAGCGGCAACACGCCACCAAACCCCATGATGACCACGAACCCGCCCAAAACCTTGAGCATGGTATGACCGGCCAGCATGTTGGCAAACAGACGCACGGAAAGGGTAACCGGGCGGCTGAGATAAGAAATCATCTCGATAATCACGAGAATGGGAAGAATAAACATGGGCACGCCATGGGGCACAAACAAACGCAAATAGCCCACACC
>DKOD01000067.1:11058-15084 GCA_002469865.1 Alphaproteobacteria bacterium UBA7371
AGTGTGACCGCAATATGGCTTGTGGTGGTGAAGGAGCTTGGCAGGAGGCCCATGAGGTTTCCGGCAAGCACAAAGGTGAATAATGTGAAAATCCAAGGAAAATATTTCAAGCCTTCGGTGCCGGCGGTGGATTTGATCATGCCGGCCACAAATTCATAGGCAACCTCGGCAACAGACTGCCAGCGGGTTGGCACCAAGGCGCGGCCAGATGCACCAAGAGCCATCACCAAAGTCACCACCGCAACGCCCAAGACCATCCAGAGGGAGGAATTGGTGAAGGAAAACACCCCGATATCCACATAGCGGACAATCTCGAACTGGTGCATGGGATCAAAGACTTTGCCTTCAGCTGCCATGATGAAAAGCCCCTTGAAAAAAAACCAACTACGCCCCGTTTGCCGGATCCTAATCCTGCCCCTTGGCAGGCTCTTGGGCCCTTTTGGCCGTGGCAAGCATGTTTTTCATGCCAGCAACACAGCCCAGAACAAAAAATACCAACGACAAAGCCGGAAAAATTCCCAGCCACTGATCAATAAGATAGCCAACAAATCCGCCCACCATCACCGCGGCCACCATATCCATGCCCATCCGCATGGCAAGGGCCAAACCATTGGCCTTGTTTTGACCCGGGGCATCTGCTTCCCGCCGCTTGCTGGAAACCTGGTCAAGCTTGCTGCCCAGTTTTTCCAGATCGTCGCCGGAATTTCGCCCCATGGACTGACCTCTGGTTTGTGATGATGACCATGAGAACCATGACCATCCCTCCGAAATTGCCGGCAACATAGGGTTCAGCAGGTGATTAGGTCAAGCACGTTGCGACGCCTCCATGCCACCGCCAACCAAAGTGGTAAAAAACAACAAAGCTCAGGCAATATTTTCGGTCTTTGCAAAAGGTGATGTTCAGGCAATTTTTGGTTGGGTTTGGGCCTCATCCTGTTCAACCATGGCTGCTGCTTGGTCGAGGTCCACCGTCACCAGCTGCGACACCCCGCGTTCGGCCATGGTCACCCCATAAAGACGATCCATTCGGGCCATGGTTAGGGCATGGTGGGTGATGCATAGGAACTTGGTGCCACTACGCCTGGAAATATCACGAACAAGGCGGCAGAAACGGTCCACATTGGCATCATCGAGGGGGGCATCGACCTCATCCAACACGCAAATGGGTGAGGGGTTGGTCAGAAAGACTGCAAAGATCAGCGCCAGGGCGGTGAGGGTTTGTTCGCCGCCGGATAACAAGGTCATGGCTTTGGTTTTTTTGCCTGGCGGTTGGGCAAGAATTTCAATGCCAGCTTCCAACGGGTCGTCACTTTCCACCAGTTGCAGGCTGGCATCACCGCCTTCGAACAACAGACCAAACAGACGCTGGAAATGTTCGTTAACCTCACCAAAGGCCTTTTCTAAGCGTTCCTTACCTTCGTCATTCAGTGCCCGAATGGCGCTGCGCAATTTGCCAACAACCTCTTCAACCTCAGCACGCTCAGTTTCCAGCTTATCGTGCTGTTCTTGCAATTCACCAATTTCAATATCTGCCCGCAGGTTGACCGGGCCCAGGGCATCGCGTTCCCGGTTGCGACGTTCCAGAAGCGGCTGCAGATCACCAGGCTTTTGGGTAGGTAAGTCAGGGTCCTGGAGCAAATCCTCAATATGTTCATCAAAACGTTCGGCCAATTCCCCAAGCAGCTGACTGATCTGTTCGCCCAATTCTTGCTTTGTGTTGTGAAGGTTGCTGTTTTTTTCACGCAGACCACCAAGCCTTGCTGCATGATCCTGTGCTTGGACCCGAAGTTGCTTGGACATGCAGTCATGCTCGGCCAGTTTTTCTTCTGCCTTGGCCTGGCGTTCACATGCCTCACGATGTTGGGCCTCCAGAACGTCAATGGGCTCAGAAGGTTCTTGCTCGTTGGCTAAGCGGGTTATTTGTTCAGCAAGCCTTGAGGAGGCTGCTTCACGGCGCTGAATGCGCAATTTGAGCGCCTCTAAGCGCGCGCGGTGGTGTTCTTCCTGGCGCTTAAGCTCCTGACCATCCCGGGCGTGGTTTTTTTCATGCTCTTGCATGAAGGCAATTTTGCTCCGGCATTGGGCATGGTCTTCTTCAAGGCGCAACAATTCAGCTTCCATGGATGTCGTTTGAGAATCTGATTGGGCCTCGTGAAGGCCAGCACTTAACGTTTTGTCAATCTCGGCCGCCTCCAGGCGCCCGCATGCCAATCGCTCCTGCAGGAGGTCGCATTCCCTTGCGCCTGTGGCGACTTCCATCTCAAGAACCGCTAGGTCACGTTCATGCTCGGAATTTTTGCGTTCGCTGTGAGACCTTTGGCGCAACAGGTCTTCACGCAACCTGTCCAATTCCCTTAGGCGGTCGCGGACCTCCTGGGCTTCTTGCACACCAAGGTCCCGTTTTGCCTGGGCGGACAAAAGCTTAGCCTCAGCCTTTGTTGATTGTGTCGAGAGGCTCTGGAGCCTTTTGGCATGGCGCAGATAGGCAGCCCTGGCCGGTTCTTGCCCTGCAGGCACCACGAGACCATCGCTGCGCACAATCGCGCCATCTGGGGTGACAAAATGTTCCCCAGGCAGCAAATCTTCCTGGCGTGCCAATGCATCTTCAAGATTTTGGCACATTCTGCTGCGGGCCAATGCATGCCGCAATTCATCTGGTGCTTGCACCAAGTGGGCAAGGCTGTCTGGTCTTATTTCTTCGCCGTGATTGAGCCGGCGCCAATAGGGCCCATCAATATCTGGGTCTGTGCCTGCTTCCAGACCCACCCCCAAAGATGCGGCTAGGGCTGCGGCATGGATTTCATCGACCACAATGTCATGGGCAACCGCATCCCCACGCTCGGGGCTGGTGTTGGCCACCAATTTTTCCAAGCCTTGGCATTCGGCACCAAGCGCATCCCGATCACGCCTGGCTTTGGCCAAATCCACCTCAAGATGTTCTAATATCTGAGCTTGCTGGTCCCGCAATTTGCCTAGTCGTTCACGCTCAACTTCATAGGCATCAATTTGGGATGTGATGTTCGTTAAGGCGGTTTGAATGCTGTCATCGCCTTGGGCCTCTTCTAGGCGACGTTTGGCAGCATCAAAGATTTCAGTGGCACGGGCAAACTGGGTTTCCAATTTGGGCAGATCATTGCGCAGCTGGGCTGCCTGCTTACCCAGCTCTTCCATCCGATGTTGGCGCACGGCTTTGGCCTGCTTCATCTCAGAGATCTTTGCCCGCAAGCCAGCAATCTTGCCAGTCAATTCCGTCGCTCTGGCCTGAAGAGTTCCATCATCAGAAGTTGGTTTGTTGGCTTCATGTTCTTGCTTTGCAGCCTGGATATGCGCCTGCTCAAGCTGCAATGCATCATGTTCGTTTTTGATTTCTGCCTGGGTGAGGGCAATTTGCTGCTGCTCATGCCTGATCGCTTCTTCTGCCTCACGGCGCCTTGTGAGGTTTTTCCGGTGTTCTTGTAAGGTGAATTGACTGGAGGCAACCAAATGGGCGGACACTTGCTGTTCGTCGCGAATCTGGCCCAAGGCCTCTTCCAGTTGCGTGAGCTTGGCGCTGGCATCCCTCTGATCATGCTCGCATGTTGCCAGGTCACGCAGGCATTCATTCAAAGATTGTTCCACCTGTATTTTTCGTTCGGTGATTCCCACATATCGGGCACGGATCAATGCGCGATCAAGCAACCTGATTTCCGCCGACAATTCGCGATAGCGTTCGGCTTGCTTGGCTTGCCTTGTGAGGTTTTGGATTTGCCGATCAAGTTCCTCAATGAGCTTGGAGACTTGTTCAAGATTTTCATCCGACCCACGTAATTTTTGCTCTGCCTCCTTGCGCCGACCCTGGAGGCCAGCAATGCCAGCGGCCTCTTCCAGCACAATACGGCGGTCGATGGGCTTGGCTTGGATCAGCTGTGCGACCTGACCCTGCCTAACCAAAGAAGAAGAATGTGCACCAGTTGCGGCATCGGCAAACATATGCTGCACATCCCTGGCGCGGGTTTCTCGGCCATTTATTCGGTAGCTTGAACCAGC
>DKOD01000067.1:15473-18711 GCA_002469865.1 Alphaproteobacteria bacterium UBA7371
GCAAAAGCATGGAAACCTCTGCATAGGCTTTGGCATTGCGACGGTCCGTTCCGGCAAAGATAACATCTTCCATGCCATCACCGCGCATGGTCTTGGCGCGATTCTCGCCCATGGCCCAACGAAGGGCCTCCAAAAGGTTGGATTTGCCACAGCCGTTAGGCCCAACGATTCCCGTCATGCCCCGCTCAATGCGAAGCTCGGTGGGGTCCACAAAAGATTTGAACCCCGTGAGCCGCAAGCGTCTTATGTCCATCATGCCCGTCATGGACGTTTAGTTGCTCACAATTGCGCGTCGATGAGTTTTTTCAACTCATCATAGGATAAGGCGCCGGTGTGCTTTTCCCCATTCACAAATATCGTGGGCGTGGCTTCAACCTTGTCGATGGTGACGCCTTGCTCACGTTCATCCAGCACTGTTTTGAATAATTTTTCATCTGCCATGCAGGCTTCAGCCTCAGATTTGCTCAGGCCAGCCCCTTCCAAAAGACCGGTGAGGTTATTGAGAAATTCTTCACCAGTCGCGCCTTTGCGCCACCGTGTTTGCTCGGCAAACAGCAAATCCAGCAAACCCATCCGGGCATCGCGACCAGCACAACGCGCCAACATGGCTGCGGCAGCAGCAGGAGAATCCAGGGGCATGTCCTTGAACACAAATTTGATTTTTCCGGTATCCACATATTCCTGTTTGATGCGGGGCAATGTGTCGTTATGGAATTTGGCGCAGGCCGGGCAGGTGAGGGAAGAATAATCCACCACCGTGACCGATGCGTCTGGGTTGCCAAGCACCAGCTCACCATAATCTGGTTCGGCAAGGGCAGCAGTAAAACCTAGGGACAGGGTCATCAGGCCAGCTGCAAAAAAGTTTTTTGTCTTAATCCACATCATCATGGGGTTGTGCTCCATTTATATCACCACATTTTGTAGCATGGAGATGGCGTCGCGTCACCTCTCTTCAAGTGGGCTGCCAATGCCATATCGGGCACCAAGCCGCTGCAACGCTTCCTCCAAACTATCAGGGGAGTCTGGCACCAATTCCTGGCCGGATTGTGTCGGTTGTTTCCAGTCAATTCGCCGAAACACCAAAGCCTGTAGCTGCAGGCCTGGAAACCGATCCTGCAGGAGCGCAAGAATTTCCCCTTGGCCGTAATTGAGCGTGAATGCGTCGGAAGCATCATGACCAACCACGAGCACATTCTGACCGGCTTTTTTGGTGATTCGCAGGGGTTTTAGTTTTTTTGCCCATTCTGGGCCCAAAATTTTGTCCCATCGCAAAAACAAATCGAGCTGTTCATGGCCTTGCTTGGCCCGCACAGCCTGAAGCAAGCTGGCAACTTGTCTTCCCGCCCGGCGCGGACCCGATGATGTTTTCAATGTTCTTTCCTCTTGTCTTCAACCCTCTGTTCACGCCACAGCATGAACCCATGACAACAACCAGGCAATGAGAATCCTTGGCACAATCATCGGCACCAATATTGTCAATTCTTTGGGCATGGTATCGGCAATATGGGCGCCGCCTGCCATGGCGCGTGGCCCCAGGTGACGTGCCGCCTGATGATCATGCCTATCGGGTGCTGGTTTCGGAGATCATGCTGCAACAAACAACCGTCGCCACGGTCTTGTCTCGTTATGGGCCGTTTTTGGATCGGTTTCCCGACCTACCCACCTTAGCTGCTGCCGGTGCAAATGAGGTGCGTGATGCATGGGCCGGGCTTGGATATTACCGAAGGGCAGGCCTGCTCCAAGCCTGTGCACAATCTGTCATGGAACATCATGGGGGTGCTTTCCCCCAAAAGGCAGCCCAATTGGCCAAGCTCCCAGGCCTTGGAGCCTATACCAGTGCAGCCATCGCCAGCATCTGTTTTGGCGAAGCCATCATGCCCATGGATGGTAATATTGAACGCGTGGTTGCGCGTCTGGAGGCTTTTAAAGAGCCTTTGCCCAAGGAGGCGGCAAAGCTTCGCAAAAAAGCACAAAAATATGTGATGGGTGTTGATACGGGGCACGTGGCCCAAGCATTTATGGACCTGGCATCAAGCCATTGCGGGGCCAACAGCACCAATTGCCCCACATGTCCGTTGCAAAAGCTATGCCCGGTTCAAGGGCCCGATGCCCTCAAAATTCCCCAAAAACAGATGAAAAAGCCACCCATCGAGGTGACCTGGCATTTGTTGCTCACCCATGATGGCCAACGGGTCATCATGGAGCGGCGAGGCCCCGGCGGCATCATGGCAGGCATGCTGGGCTTCCCGGTTGTTGATGGGCCTCCCTTGGGTGCCTATTATGCCGGCAGCATTACCCACCGCCTGACGCACCGGATGATCACGGCCCATGTTTATCTTTTAAAATGGGACCAACAGACGGACAAGACTGCTCCTGCCATCGTCAAGGATTGCAACAGGGCAACCCTCAAGCAATTGCCGACCTTGATGCGTAAGGTCGCCGAGCGCTCTGGCTTGTTCAAGGTTTAAAGTTGAAGACCTTGGCTTTTGAGTTTTTTGCGCAAATTGCGGCGCAATTCGTCGATGGATGTGCCGTCTTTTGCATGCCAAAAAATCCAACCATTGGCGGCTTCCAAATTTTGCATTTTTGCCGCCAGCTGGTGGATGGAACCAAGCTCTTTGCCCGCAACAAGTGTTCCATCGGCTGCTACTTTTGCCTTAAAGCGCTTGTTTTTGTCGGTAAGCTGGTCGCCTATGGACAACAACCCATGGTCCACCAGCCAAGAAAACGGTATGCGAACTTTGCGTTCAAATTCAGGAACATTATCGCGCAATTCTGGTGCGAAGGGTTCGGCTTTTGCCAAGCGTTCCCGCGCCAGGGCCACATAATCCTCGTCTGCTTCAATGCCAATAAAATTCCGTCCTAATTGGGTGCAGGCCACGCCCGTGGTGCCGGTCCCAAAAAAGGGGTCCAGCACCAAGTCATGTTCTTGCGTTGCGGTGAGCAAAATACGACGTAGAAGAGACAAGGGTTTTTGGGTGGGATGGGCAGTGGTGCCGTCGGGAAACTTGCAACGTTCATCACCATGGCAAATCGGCATCACCCAATCGGAACGCATTTGCAGCCCGTCATTCAAGGATTTGAGGGTGCGGTAATTAAACCGATAGCCGGATCTGGTGGTTTGTTTGGCCGCCCAAATAAGTGTTTCATGAGCGTTGGCCAACCTTGTCCCGCGGAAGTTTGGCATCGGGTTGGTTTTGCGCCAAACCACGTCATTCAAAATCCAGAAGCCCCCGTC
>DKOD01000068.1:0-3853 GCA_002469865.1 Alphaproteobacteria bacterium UBA7371
CACCGCCATGGATTGCGTCCGTACGGCCATTCGCCAAGAGGCCACCGAGGTGACCTGCCTTTACCGACGGGACCGGGAAAACATGCCAGGTTCTCAGCGCGAGGTGGCCAATGCGGAAGATGAAGGCGTGTGTTTTGAATGGTTGGCAAGCCCAAAGGCCTTCACCACCCAAAATGATAGGGTGGCTGGCGTGCTGGCCAACCGCATGAAACTAGGACAGCCAGACGCCACCGGCCGACGCAAACCAGAAATTGTGGATGGTGCCGACTTTGCTGTCGATGCAGATATTGTCATCAAAGCCCTTGGTTTTGATCCAGAGGATCTGCCAGGCATGTTTGGTGAGCCTGAGCTACCCGTCAGCCGCTGGGGCACCATCCGTGTTGATTACGAAACCGGCATGACCCCGATGGAAGGTGTATTTGCTGCTGGTGATATTGTCCGCGGTGCCTCCCTGGTTGTTTGGGCTGTGCGCGATGGCCGAGATGCGGCCGCCGCCATCGCCAACCACATCAATGCAAAGTCCGGCAAAATTGCCGTGGCTTCCTGATCCTCTTTTTGAAGGAGCAACAAACATGAATAAGCAGTGCGGTTTTGGACTTTATGATCCTGCCAACGAACATGATGCTTGTGGGGTTGGCTTTGTGGCCAATGTCAAAGGCGAGGCAACCCGTCGGGTGGTGGAGATGGGTATTGAGGCCCTGAAAGCTGTTTGGCACCGTGGTGCGGTGGATGCCGATGGTAAGACAGGTGATGGTGCCGGCATCCATGTGGAAATTGACCAGGAATTTTTCCATGAGCATGTCCGCCGCACGGGTCATGAGCCGGAGGGCCGCATTGCCCTGGGCATGGTGTTCTTGCCGCGCACCGATTTTGGCGCCCAGGAACATGCCCGTACCTTGATGGAAAACGAAATCCTGCGTCTTGGCTACACCATCTATGGTTGGCGTCAGGTCCCAGTGGATGTAACCGTTCTTGGCGAAAAAGCTGCCCTCACCCGCCCAGAAATCGAGCAAATCATGATCGGCAATCCCGATCAGCATGACGAACAAAAAGTTGAGCGCGACCTCTATATCATTCGCCGCCGGGTCGAAAAGCGGGCGCTGGAATCACAGCTCATCGATTTTTACATCTGTTCGCTGTCAATCCGTTCGGTGATTTACAAGGGCATGTTCCTCGCTGAGGATCTGACGAATTTTTACCCAGATTTGCAAGATGAGCGTTTTCGGTCATCCTTTGCGATTTACCACCAGCGTTATTCCACCAACACCTTCCCCCAATGGAAATTGGCCCAGCCATTCCGGATGCTTGCCCATAATGGTGAAATCAACACCGTCAAGGGCAACACCAATTGGATGAACAGCCATGAGATACGCATGGCATCGGAGGCCTATGGGGAATATGCTGAGGATTTGAAGCCCGTGATCCCCAATGGCGCGTCGGATTCTTCGGCGCTTGATGCCGTCTTTGAATTGTTTGTGCGTGCGGGTCGTTCTGCGCCTTTGGCTAAGACCATCATGGTACCGGAAGCAGCCAATATGGGCACCGACATGGCTGAAGACCGCAGGGCCATGTATGAATATGCAAATTCCATCATGGAGCCTTGGGATGGCCCAGCTGCCATCGCCGCAACCGATGGCCGTTGGGTGATTGGTGGCATGGACCGTAACGGTCTTCGTCCCATGCGCTATGCTGTGACTGATGATGGCTATGTGGTTGCTGGGTCGGAAACTGGCATGGTGGACTTGCCCGTGGCAGATGTGGTGACCAGGGGCCGCCTGGGACCTGGTGAGATGCTCGCCATCGACCTTCGTGAGCAACGCATTTACCCAAATGAAGAGATCAAGACAAAACTCGCTGCAGAACATCCCTATGGCGAATGGGTGGAGAATGTTCGGGCCATTGATGATGACCTCTCCAACCTCTCGGAAACAGCGGAATTTGCGCGTGACGAACTACGCCGCCGCATGGTGGCTGCGGGGCTAACGCTTGAAGATCTTGAATTGTTGCTCCAACCCATGGTTGAGCAGGCCAAGGAGGCTGTCGGGTCCATGGGTGATGACTCGCCTTTGGCGGTGTTGTCCGAACAATACAGGCCCATGAGCCATTTTTTCCGGCAGAATTTTTCCCAGGTTACCAACCCGCCCATCGATTCGCTTAGAGAATATCGGGTTATGACCCTCAAGACCCGTTTCGGCAATCTTGGCAATGTGCTGGATCAGGATTCCGCGCAGGTTGAAATCCTCACCCTCGACAGCCCCGTGGTGACCAATGCCATGTTTGCCCGTATGAATGAGATTATGGGCAAGGGTGCTGTTCATGTTGATTGCACCTTTGGCAGGCAAGAGGGCGAACGTGCCCTTCGCGATGCCATTGAGCGGATCAAGCGCGAGGCGGAAGATGCGGTGCGCCAAGGCTATTCCCACATTATCCTGAGCGATGAAGAGATCTCCCAAACTCGTGTGGCTCTGCCCATGATTCTCGCCACCGGCGGCGTGCATTCTCATCTGGTGAAGCTTGGTTTGCGCACCTATTGCTCCATCAATGTCCGCACGGCGGAATGTTTGGATCCGCATTATTTTGCCGTGTTGATTGGTGTGGGCGCCACGACAGTCAATCCTTACCTTGCCCTTGAGGCTGTGGCTGACCGCCATGCCAGGGGTTTGTTTGGTGAAATGGGCCTGGATGAGGCCGTTGGGCGTTATAAAGAAGCCGTTGATCAAGGCCTTTTGAAGGTCATGTCCAAAATGGGCATTTCGGTGATTTCTTCCTATCGTGGGGGGTATAATTTTGAGGCCCTTGGTCTCTCCCGCTCACTTGTTGCGGAATTCTTCCCCGGCATGCCGAGCAGGATTTCTGGGATTGGCCTTTCCGGCATCCAGAAAAAAGCCATTGCCCAACATGGCAAAGCCTTTCGTGACGGTGCCATCACCCTGCCTGTGGGCGGCTTCTACCGCTACCGACGCAATGGCGAAAAGCATGCCTATGAAGGCAAGCTTATTCACATGCTCCAACATGCGGTTCGGGAAGGTTCCTACCAAACCTATAAGCAATATTCTGCAGGCCTGCATGCCCAAGACCCGATCAATTTGCGTGATCTTCTCGATTTTAAACCAGCTGCCAAACCCTTGCCGATTGATGAGGTGGAATCCATCACCGAAATCCGCAAGCGTTTTGTGACCCCGGCCATGTCCTTAGGCGCCTTATCGCCCGAGGCCCATGAAACCTTGAATATTGCCATGAACCGCATTGGCGCCAAATCTGATTCCGGTGAAGGCGGTGAGGATCCTGCCAATTTTGTGCCCCGTGAGGATGGCTCCAATGCGGCATCTGCCATCAAGCAGGTGGCGTCTGGACGCTTTGGTGTCACGGCAGAATACCTCAATGCCTGTCGGGAAATCGAAATCAAGGTGGCCCAGGGTGCCAAGCCTGGTGAGGGTGGTCAGCTTCCTGGATTTAAGGTCACCGAAATGATCGCCAGGCTTCGCCATTCGACACCCGGCGTGACCTTGATTTCACCACCGCCCCACCATGATATTTACTCCATCGAGGATTTGGCCCAGCTCATTTATGACCTGAAGCAAATCAACCCAGATGCACGGGTGACGGTCAAATTGGTGGCCTCCTCCGGCGTGGGCACCATTGCTGCTGGTGTGGCCAAGGCCATGGCTGATGTCATTTTGATTTCTGGGAATAATGGCGGCACGGGTGCCTCACCATTCACGTCCGTCAAATTCGCTGGCATACCCTGGGAAATGGGTTTGGCAGAAGCAAACCAGGTGCTTACCCTGAACAATTTGCGCCATCGGGTGCTGCTGCGCACCGATGGTGGGGTCAAAACAGGCCGTGACGTGGT
>DKOD01000068.1:4266-5662 GCA_002469865.1 Alphaproteobacteria bacterium UBA7371
TGCCATTCCAACACCTGTCCGGTTGGCATCTGCACCCAGGATGAGGCGCTGCGAAACAAATTCATGGGCACCCCAGAAATGGTGGTGAATTTGTTCACCTTTGTGGCTGAAGAAATCCGTGAAATTCTGGCAGGCCTTGGTCTTTGTTCCCTGGAAGAAGCCGTGGGCCGTTCGGATCTGTTGATGCAGGTATCACGCGGTGCGGCCCATTTGGACGATTTGGACATGAATCCTTTGCTTGTGCAGGCAGATTCTTCCATTGCCCGCACATGCCAATTGCCAAAAGGCACCCGCAATGATGTGCCTGACACCCTGGATGCTCAGATCGTGACAGATGCAGCCCCACTTTTCCATCATGGGGAAAAAATGGAGCTTGCATATTCTGTGCGCAACACCCATCGCGCGGTGGGCACAAGGACGGCATCGCATATCACCCGACGGTTTGGCATGACGGGCCTTCAGCCTGGTCATTTGACGCTGAAGCTTCGTGGTTCTGCAGGCCAAAGCCTTGGGGCTTTTTGTGTGCAGGGCATGCGCATCGAGGTCGATGGTGATGCCAATGATTATGTTGGTAAGGGCTTGAGTGGTGCTGAGATTATTATCCGCCCAAGCCGCGATGCAAAGATTGTGCCCCATGACAGCACCATCATTGGCAATACCGTTCTCTATGGTGCAACTGCCGGATCCCTTTTTGCCTCTGGCCAGGCAGGCGAACGCTTTGCTGTGCGTAATTCTGGTGCCTTGGTGGTGGTTGAAGGTTGCGGGTCCAATGGTTGCGAATACATGACCGGTGGGACGGCCGTGATCCTAGGTGCTGTTGGGGATAACTTTGGCGCCGGCATGACCGGTGGCATGGCCTTTATCTATGACATAGACGGAAATTTTGAGCGTCGGGTGAACCCAGAATCCTTGGTTTGGCAACGCCTGGCATCTGCCCATTGGGAAGAAATGCTGAAAAAGCATATCGCAGATCATCTGCAGCGTACCGGCAGCCCCCGGGCGGCCGAGCTTTTGGATGACTGGGCCGATTATCGTGGGTATTTCTGGCAGGTTTGCCCGAAAGAAATGGTGAACCGTATCGAGCACCCCCTCAGCGATGATGCGAAATCTGCCTGATGGGCCGTCATATTGTCACCTTATGGAGCGGGCTCAAGGAGCCCGAACTCCCGCGCTTGCAATATATTTGCATGAGGTCGTGGCTGGCCCAAGGTTACGACGTTACGGTCTATTGCTACAAAACCATACCCAACCTGCCTGATGGTGTGCGGCAGGCAAATGCCGATGAGATTTTGGATCGCTCGGAAGTTTTCTTCGTGAGCGGAAATAATTGGGCGCATTTCTCCGATGTCTTTCGGCTTGAATTGCTGCGCCAAAATCTCGGCACATGGCTAGATGC
>DKOD01000068.1:5794-5928 GCA_002469865.1 Alphaproteobacteria bacterium UBA7371
ATTACTGGGCCGGCAAGTTAGGTCCTTGGGCTCTAGCCAAGCCGAGGTGGCGCAAGTTTGTCTCAGTACTTACTGGCCGCAAATTTGATTATTCGGCTATGCCCCAAGGACATTGGGGCCAGCATATGCTGGGC
>DKOD01000068.1:6050-9022 GCA_002469865.1 Alphaproteobacteria bacterium UBA7371
CGTGGCCTTGTGTGCAATGCCGCCATGGCATTTCCTGAACATCATGAGATTCCCCGATATGCCATGGAATATTATCGTGGGGGCAAACTTGGCCCCTGGGCCCATGTTAAGCCCCGTTGGCAGAAATTTCTGTCCATGTTGATGGGCAAAAATTTTGACTATTCCTCCATGCCCCATGGCCATTGGGGCCAGCATATGCTGGGCTATTACAACAAAAAGATGGCGCTTTATGACCAGCTTCTTCCCCAGAAGGCGCTCTATCATCCCTCGACATATGATGGTTCCCTATTTCAAGCTGTGCCCTATGATCACTTAATGGATGATGATGAGGTGTTGGGTGTACATTTCTTTTTTAAACAGGCGGATTACGACAACCCTGTGCCGGGCAGTTTCTTTGCTGATATGTGCCAGCGCCACGATCCTCGGGATAGCTGAAGCGCGCGAATATTCATGCGTTTTGATGGATGATCATCGGGCCATCATCGCACTTGACCAAGCCCCTAGCCTTTCATTTTCGCATCTTGCCAACCCTGTGGTGGTCACATCGACCGAGGTGAAAGACGAAGGCATTATGCTGCAAGGCTATGTCCTGTCGGAAGATGCGGTGGACATGAATGCACGAAGGGCACGGCTTTGTGGGACCCCAGAGGGTCAACGCGTTATCGAGGCTGATGGCAGTGCCATGCCTTGTGGTTTTACCAGAATGGAGCGCTATCAGGTCCGCATGTTTTTTCAACAAGACCAGCAAAAGGCTCTTTTGGAATTGCCTGACGGGTTTGAACGGTCTTTGTTCAAAAAACCGGAAGAATTTGATCGTTTTCGTGAGGCGCCTAAGCGCACCACGCTTAATTGTGCGTCGCTTGATCCTTCTTGATCATCAGGGGCACCAAAAGGGCCATGGCCATGATGATGGCGCCGGTAAAAAACATGCGCCAGACAATGAAGTTGAAAAGCCCATTGGCAATACAAGCTGCAAAAGTTGCATGAACAAAAGGCAATGTTTGTCGGTCAAACCGTTGCCGGGCAAAGGAAAGCAAATTCCAGGCCAGCCAACAAAAAATGCCGGCCCCGAGAAAACCGATTTCAAAAAGAATTTGCAGATGAAGGCTGTGGGGTTTGTTAAGCCTTAATTCTCCATCAAAGGAGTAAACAAATGGACCACCAATTTTTTTGTCTTCCTCGGTGGCTGGCGCCGCCTTGGAGGCTGCAAAACCACGCCCGGCTAGTGGTTGCTCTAGGACTTTCTGGGAATAACCTTCATATAGGATGATGCGTCCATTCCATCCCCCACCGCCAATCAGTTGTTCAAGCCCCATTTTTTGAACAAAGCGATGTTCCTTGTCGGCAACAAAGAACGGCACAACCACAAGAAATGAGAGGATAAGCCCCACCCGCAGGAGATAATTGGTGAAGATGGGGGCAAAGCTTGAGAGGAGAAGAATAAAGCCGCCGGCAAACATGCCAAGCGTCGCGCTCTGACAAGTTGTGTGAAACACCAGATAGGCAAAGATGGCGAGCAGGATGGGGCTTGCAAATTTGGCTTTTTGCCAAAGCAAAGCGCCCACCGCAAAAGCAACCATGGAAGCGATGGTGAGGGAACGATTGATATTTACTGTTTGGTCATTATGGCGGTTCTCGATGAAGTCATAATTGCCCAAATATTCTGTTAATAACGGCTTGAGTTGGGACCAATAGGCAGGGTTCCAACCCATATAGGCCACCATGGCGATGGTGATGATTCCTGCAATGGTCAAAGCTGCTTGGGATGATCTTTGGGCCAGATGAAAGAGCAAAGGTGCCATCATGGTGATGGCCGCAATTTTGCCCGCAGAGCTTAAGGTTTCTCTGGGAAATATGGACCAAGTTACCGACAACATCCCAAAGCCAAAGAAGGCCAGCAGAGGCACCATCAAGGACCAATTGATTTGAGGCAATTGCTTTTGATGGATGAGCCAAGCGAGGCTTAGTAAGGCCATGCCTGCCAAAGGCAGATAATAGGCCTTAGGCGTGATGGCGATCATGGCGATGATGGCCACAAAGAGGAGGGATGCGGGTATGCGTATGGCGCTTGGCATTGGCGGCTTCCTTAACTTTTGTTCGTTGATTTATGAGCGGCCGTAGGTGTCTTCAAACCGAACAATATCATCTTCACCCAAATAGCTTCCAGATTGCACCTCAATAAGCTCCAGGGGCACCGTGCCGGGGTTTTCCAGGCGATGGACCTGACCGAGGGGGATGTAGGTGGATTGGTTTTCAGAGAGCAAAAAGGTTTTGTCCCCACAGGTTACTTTGGCGGTGCCTGTCACCACAATCCAATGCTCGGCGCGGTGGTGGTGCATTTGCAATGAAAGCTTGGCTCCTGGTTTGACGGTGATGCGCTTCACCTGAAAACGCTCGCCTTGATCAACGGAATCATAGGCACCCCAGGGGCGGAACACCTTTCGGTGGAGTTGGTGCTTGGTTGATCCCGTTGCGTCCAATTGCTGGACCACGCGCTTCACCTTTTGGGCCTCATCACGCTTGGCCACCAAAATCGCATCATCGGATTCAATGATCACCAGATTGTCCACGCCCACCGCCGCGATGGTCAATTTGTCGGCATGGATCAGGTTGTTGGTGGCATCAATGGTGATGGTCTCGCCGCGCAGGGCATTGCCATCTTGGTCCCGTTTCTCCAATTCCCACACAGCATCCCAGGCGCCCACATCCGACCAACCGGCATCAAGTTCGATCACCGAGGCACGCTCGGTTTTTTCCATGATCGCATAATCAATGGAATCCTCGGTTACCTGGGCAAAAGATGCCGCATCAAAGCGGGTAAAATCATGGTCCACTTCCCGCTTATCAAAAGATGTCTTCAAATGGGTCATGGCCTCGGCGTCAAATTTGGACCATTCCTCCAAAAATATTGATGCCTTGAGGCAAAACATGCCGCCATTCCAGCTGTAATTTCCGTCGGCAAAAAATTGTGT
>DKOD01000076.1 GCA_002469865.1 Alphaproteobacteria bacterium UBA7371
GCCTCAATGCGACGCAAATGATCTGCAGGGCTCTCTGATACAAACCTTCCCTCAGCAAGATCTTTTCGTGTTTCGTGAATAGCCGCTTCCAGTTCACATATGCGCAAGTGTGAATATTGCTCAAAGCTCATGACCACGTATTTGTCCTTACCCCGCACTGAGATGATTGCTTCGGCGGTACTCGGTGTGATGCCTTGCTGTTGGGCATGGGCCTTGACCAGCTCATTCCAGGGGTTGTGGCCATGATCTGATAGGATCAGGGCCTTTGTTTCTGGGTGGAACAGGCGTTGAATTTTGAGGGTCATGAGCTGCCTTGGCCATAGGGAATTTTGTTCAACCATATCCCATGTTTTTGACTGCTTTGTTAATGAAAATCACGGCTTGGAAAGAGGTGCCGGAACTGATCCCTTGGATGCCAAGCGCGGGCTTTTATTTCCTGACGAATTTCCCCTGCCATGGGGTGGTCCAAAGCATCCAGCCACCCTGAACGGTCATGGACCTGTTCTGCCAGCAAATGGATAACCCCATCGCGACGCTCCAATTTTCCGGTGATCTCCAAAAGCCGTCCATGGACCACGGCCATTGGATATTTGGCAAAGATGGCTGGGCGCACCACCACATTCACCACCCCATGCTCATCCTCCAGCGTGACAAAAATAATGCCTGATGCGGTTCCTGGCTTCTGCCTTGTAAGGGCCAAGCCCATGGTTGTTAAACGCCGCTCGGATAGACCTTTGCTCATATGGCCAGAATGTTCATGATGGGGGATCATTTCTCGTAGGAAGGTCATGGGGTGGGCCCTGAGGCTAAGCCCAGTTTGGCGGTAATCTGCCATCATTTCTTCGCTGGGGCTTGCCGGCGGCAATGGTGCTGGCGAAGCTTCTGCTTGGTCGAGCTGATCCAGCAGTGGCAAATGGTTGTTGGGCAGGCCAAGGGCTTCCCATCGGGCATCCCGTCGGGTGGTGCCAAGCATTGCAAAGGCATCGGCGGCGGCCAGCAAATCAATGGCTTTGCGGCTGAGGCCTGCACGCTGCCTAAGGTCAAAAAGTTGACCATAGCCATTGCCCCTGGCCATGACCAGGCGCTCGGCATCCCCCTGGGAAAAGCCTTTAACCATCGCAAATCCGAGACGCACGGCGTGGTATTTGCCTTCAGGGCAGGGCTCCAGTGTTGCCTCCCATTGCGAGGCATTCACGCAAACGGGATGAACTTCTACCCCATGGCGTTGGGCATCGGTGATGATCTGGGCTGGGGCGTAAAAACCCAGGGGCTGGGCATTCAATAACGCCGCACAGAAAATGTCTGGGTAATGGGCCTTGATCCATGCAGAGGCATAAACAATGAGGGCAAAGCTTGCCGCATGGCTTTCTGGAAAGCCATATTCCCCAAAGCCTTCAATCTGCCGAAAACATCGCTCTGCAAAGGATCCCTGATAACCCCGGGCAATCATGCCTTGGATCATGCGGTCCCGAAAATATGAGATGGTGCCAACCTTTCGGAAAGTGGCCATGGCCCGGCGAAGCTGGTCTGCCTCACCAGGGGTAAAACCTGCCGCCACCACGGCAATACGCATGGCTTGTTCTTGGAAGAGGGGCACCCCCAATGTTTTGCCCAAGATATCTTGCAATTCCCGTGAGGCATAGGTGATTTCCTCCTCGCCATTGCGCCGGCGTAGGTAGGGATGAACCATGTCTCCCTGGATAGGACCAGGACGTACAATCGCCACTTCGATCACCAAGTCGTAAAAATTTTTGGGCTTCATTCGGGGCAAAAAGGCCATTTGCGCACGACTTTCCACCTGAAAGACCCCAAGGCTGTCACCCCGCCCCAGCATTTCATAAACGGCAGGATCTTCCGGGGGGAGGTTTGCCAGGCTGTGGCTCAAGCCATAATATTCCTGCAAAAGGTTAAAAGCACGGTGGATGCAGCTCAGCATGCCCAGGGACAAAACATCAATTTTGAGCATGCCCAAATGGTCAAGATCATCCTTGTCCCATTGGATTACGGTTCGGTCTTCCATGGCGGCATTTTCCAATGGCACCAAGCTGTCCAGCCGATCATGGGTGATGACAAAGCCCCCCACATGTTGGGAAAGATGTCTTGGGAACCCAACCAATTGGGCCACCATCGCCAAGAACCTGGCCATATGTGGGTCATCGGGGTCCAGGCCAGCTTCCATAAGCGCCTCACGCCCACGCCATGTGGAACGAAAGCCCCAGCTTTGGGCCGCCAATCGTGACGTGATATCTTCAGAAAATCCCATGGCCCGACCAGCGTCACGGATCGCGCGCCTTGCCCGAAAATGAATGACGGTGGCGGCTAGGGCAGCATGATCTCGGCCATAATGATCATAGATATGTTGGATAACTTCTTCGCGCCGCTCATGTTCAAAATCGACATCAATATCCGGTGGTTCATTACGTTCTGGGGAAACAAAACGTTCAAAGAGCAAATCCACTTTTTCTGGATCCACTGCGGTGATGCCCAGAAGGTAGCAAACCACAGAATTGGCCGCCGAACCACGTCCTTGGCAAAGGATGTTGCGCTGTCTGGCAAAGCACACAATGTCGTGGACTGTTAAAAAATAAGGCGCAAAATCAAGCGCGGCGATAACTTCCAACTCATGGGCCACCATGGCTTCCATGCGCTTGTTGTGGTGCTGTCGCTTGGCCAAGGCATCATGGGTTCTGGCTGCCAATTCTTCCTGGGGGGTCCGGGTCAGGCTGCCGGAAGGATCTGGGTAGTGATAGTGCAATTCTGACAGGTCAAAAGTAATGGATTGTGCCAAATTGGCCGCATGGATCAGGGCATCACGATAGGCTGCAAAGCAATGCTCCCGCTCATGGGGTTCTTGCAGGTGGGATTGGCCATGGCGTTGGCGTTTGGCGCCAAGTTCTGCAAGGCTTTTATGTTCACGCATGGCTTGCAGAAGATCGGCCATTGGTTGGCGTTCTGCTGCATGCATGAGGCAATGGTTGCTGGCCACCAAACCAACCCCATGTTCCCGGCCACAGCCGGCATCATGGGCCATCCGGGCATGGTCATGGCCTAGGCCTGTCGGCCCAATGGCCAGATGGAAATTTTTGTCCCAATGGGCCTTGCCCCATTGCATGAGGCCGGCCAGTTGGTCACGCCCATGGGCCCAGCCCACCAGAATGACTTGGACATCTTCAGCGATCATGGAGAGCATGCTTCGGTCTAAGGAGAATTGGCCTTTTAGGGCCTTTCGACGGGCGGCCGTGATGAGCTGGCTGAGTTGGCCATAACCTTTGCGGTTGGACGGGTAGGCAAGCAGAATGGTGCCATCATTAGTAACCAATTCGCTTCCCACCAACAGCCTTGTTTTGCCTTCCTCCTTGGCTGTGCGGTGGGCCCGGACGATTCCGGCCAAGCTGACCCTATCGGCAATGCCAATGGCGCGGTAACCAAGATTGCCCGCTTGGGTGACATATTCTTCCGGGTGGGATGCGCCTTCCAGAAAGGTGAAATTGCTGGTTGCGTGGAACTCCACATGGTCAATAGCCATGAACATACCAGCATTCTCGGCCGGCTCCTTTGTTTCTATACATCCAGAACCATTGCCCTGCTCGATTTTGCACCCACCAATAAGAGCGCATGCCCCCACGCCATGACGGCAGGTCCAACCACCATTCAGGGACATGATGGTCAGGCCCAAACATGGCCGCCCTGTCATGGGACACACCGCGCCAGCGCCAGCGCATGGGGGGTTCGCCATGGGCAGGGGGCACCACCAAATCAATGGCCTCAGCAGGGTTCAGCATCACGCTTGGATGCAGAAATTCTTCAGGGTCACAGATGTTATCCTCCGGCGCTGCATGCATATCCATGGGCTCTGCATAGATTGCCGAGACTGGGCAGGCACGGCGTTCAGGAAGGGTGGATTGGCCTGGCTGAAACCCCAGCACATGGTGGGGGCCAAGGCGCTGGCTCAGCCGCTCCAAAAGCCAGCGCCGCTGTCTTTCATCATGATTTGCGCCAAGATTGGGGGTGGGAAATGGCTGGCCATTGATCACCTGTGCGGTCATGGATATGTTTGATATGCTTTTATGGGCACCAATTTTTTCTAATTCAATATCAATAAGTTGAGACCATATCTTCTCAGAATTTGTAGGTGATTGTGTGGCCACATCCATCACCTGCAGGCTGGATCTGCCCGAATGGTCAGGGCTTTTCAGGCAAACCGACAAAAGCTGCAGCATGACCCCTTCATCATTCAGTTTTCTCAGCAATTCCGGCAACATCAAATGGAGCATGGGGCGGCAATCTTCCTCCCGCAATGGGAGGGCAAAATCCCTGGTAATTTCTCGGTCATCTTCGCGATATTCGCTTTTGCGTGGTGGGGAAGGAAGCTGACCCCTAAAACGCGCCAACCGTTCCCAGGCCGCAAGCCCAAAACGTTTGGCAAAATCCTCTCCTTTAATTTTCTGCAGGTCGGCAATGTTGCGGCACCCCAATTTGCGCAGCGACGACCCCGCCTGGCGGGGCAGACGCAAAGCAGCAATGGGAAGATGTTGGTGGGCACCTTTGTTGATGGTTTGGCCGCCATAAATGGCCTGACCCCAAGCTTCTTCATCCCCTGCGCCAAGACCCATGCGGTGTTTGTGGCCAAGGGCCAATAATTTTTCTGAAAGCGCAGCCAGCAGGCTCTCTTGGTCTGTGAATAAAGGAACACAGCCGCGTATGTTCAAATAGGCACCAAAATATAGCCCCTCATGAAGCTTTTCCAAAGAAAATAAGGGCGTGAATGAAGCAAAGATAGGTTTAAGCCTTTCCATTTGGCGTATGCATTCGTCATCATCCTGGGCCACCAGCTGCAATTCATGAAGGGCTGCACGGGCATCTGCCACCGGCATGCCGATGGTGAGCCCTGCGGCCATGGCTGCAGGATTGAGGCAAGTCAGGATTTCCCGCCGACCATTGCTTTGATGGCTTGCGGCCGGTTGGTCATGCACCCATGGCGATGCTGGAGCCTTCGGGGCAATTTCCAGGGGCCATTGGTGCAGCCAAATGAACAGATGGTGGAACAAGTTGAACCTCATGATGCCATTGTTTTGGGGGCAGTCGTCGGTGATGGTGGCGTTTGATGACCAAAGAGCGCTGACACAAAAAACCTGTCGGGTTGGGCCCAAAACTCATGCGGGCATCCACGCCAGGAACATTTTGGGGCCATGACATCAGTGCCAATAGGCTGTGGCCGGATTCAGCGGCCAGGCGCAATTTTCGGGTTTCCTGCATGCCCATATTCATGGGCCTGAAGGCCAAGATGCATGCCCGTGGTTCATGGCGTAGAATTTCCCTAAGAACCCAAGACATGTCGCGGTCATCATTGCTTTGCAGCCAAAATTGCCGATCATGGTTGATGCCACGCTGGGCGATGCCATGGGCATGGGGATGGGGTCCTTTTTCCTGCCCAGTGAGCCAGTAAATCGGCCCGCCCATGGCCCGGGCAAGGGGCAGCATATAATCCAAACTTGCAGGCCCATCACATTGCCATATGGCTGGCAATTCCACATGCTCCCCGGCCATTTCTAACTGCCATGGGGCATGCCCATCCCGTTCCATTTTTCGCACCATGTTGCGCAAATCTTGTGGCTTCATAACATCCTCCTGTTCCCTTTATGTTCCTATTTTGTTCTCACTCGTCAAGAGAAATTTTTCTTTTGCTTGACCAATCTTGCCGCAGGCCATCATGTGGGGTTTGGTTTGCAATGACGGTCGGTTTTACCATGAGTGATGAACACCAACATGCCGAGGGCCCGGCCCAATCTACGGGCTTTTTTGGCCGAATTAGGCGGTATTTTCTGACTGGCTTGGTGGTGTTCACGCCAATTGCTGTGACCGCCTACATTGCCTGGAATGTTATTGATTTTGTCGATGAGCAGATAAAGCCGCTTATCCCAATTCCATATAACCCAGACACTTATCTGCCATTTTCCCTGCCAGGACTGGGTCTTCTTTTGTTGGGTATCTTCCTGGTGCTCCTGGGCATGGTAACAGCCCGTGCCTTTGGCCGAAGCCTCTTGGGCCTTGGTGAGCGTATTGTGGACACCATGCCGGTCGTGCGTACCCTTTATGGTGCATTAAAAAACATCATCGAAACGGTGTTCAACAGCGATGAACGGAATTTCGAAAAAGCAGCCCTTATTGAATACCCACGCCGTGGTCTCTGGGCGATTGTGTTCATCACCTCCAAGACAAAAGGAGAGGTGGCCCAAAAAATTCCTGACCCACTGGTGTCGGTGTTTCTGCCAACAACCCCCAACCCCACCTCTGGTTTTTTGCTCTTTGTCCCGGAATCAGATCTTATTCCCCTGGATATGACGGTGGAGCAGGCGGCTCGGATGATTATTTCTGGGGGTATTATTAACGAAGAAAAGGCAAAAGAGCTCAGCCGGCAAGCCGGAGGTCGCCCAGATCACCCTCTGCAAAAAGATCATCCAACGCCCTAAGGGCTTCATGATCGGGCAACATGCGTGCAAGACGCTGGGCATCAGCCATCAATTCTTGGTCCCGGACTAGGTCTGCCACTTTAAAATAGGGGACGCCTGACTGCCTGGTCCCGGCCATATCGCCGGCCCCGCGTAGGCGTAAATCTTCTTCGGCAATCACAAAACCATCCTCCGTATGGCGGAGAATGTTCAACCTTTCTTGGGATAAGGGGCCTAAGGGTGGGTGGTAAAGGAGCACACAGCGACCTTGTAATGCGCCACGCCCGACGCGACCGCGAAGCTGATGCAATTGGGCCAAGCCAAAACGCTCAGCATGTTCGATTATCATCACCGTGGCTTCGGGCACATTCACACCAACCTCAATCACTGTGGTGGCCACCAACAATTGTAAGTCCCCTTGTTGAAAGCGTGCCATGACATCATCTTTGTTCAAGGCAGGCATTTGGCCATGAACCAGGCCGATTTCCGTTCCCAATTTGCTGTGGAGCCATTCCTGTCTTTGCTCTGCTGAGGTGAGGTTCAAAGCTTCGCTATCTTCCACCAGGGGGCATATCCAATAAACCCGCTCGCCACGGCTCATCACACGTTTGATGCCATCGAGCAGTTCATCAATACGGCTGGCTTGCATGGCGACCGTTTCGATTGCTTTGCGCCCAGCTGGTTTTTCGCGGATTTGCACGGCATCCAAATCACCATAAAGCGCCATGGCCAGGCTCCTGGGAATCGGCGTGGCGGTCATGGCCAACACATGAACCCCTTGGCCTTTGCCTGTGAGCCTTGCACGCTGGGCCACCCCAAAACGATGCTGTTCATCAATGACGGCCAAGCCAAGGCGTGAATACACCACATCATCTTGAAACAACGCATGGGTGCCAATGATGATGTCGGCATCACCGGCGATATCCTCTAGCGCCTTTTTGCGCTCTTTTGCCTTAAGCCTTCCACTCAAAAACACCAGGGTTAAGCCTAATGCTTCTGCCCAAGGCCTGAGGGTCTGCTCATGCTGTCTTGCCAAGAGGTCAGTGGGTGCCATCAGGCAAGATTGGCCACCAGCTTTGGCCATGGCTGCCATGGAACAAAAGGCCACAGCCGTTTTCCCAGAACCAACATCACCTTGCACCAATCGTGCCATGACTTGGCCTGTTGCCATGTCGTTGAGGCAGGTTTGGAGCGCCATTTTTTGATCCTTTGTGAGGGCAAATGGCAGGGCTTTGAGGATTGCTGGGGCAATGTTTGGTGATGGCTTAAGTCCCGCAACATTTTGGTGTTCTTGATGTCTTCTCAAGGCCAGGAGGCGGCGTTGGTGGGCCAATAATTCATCCAATGCCAGGCGCCTTCGGGCTTGTTCAAATTCAGGCTTATCCTCAGCATGGGGGCCATGGATCATCTCAAGGGCGGTCGCAAAATCTGGCATTTGTTGCCGTTTCAGCAATTCCTTAGGCAACCATTCAGGTGGCGGCACAAATTGCGCCAGGGCCATGCCGATGAAATGCCTCAGGCGCTGTTGGGTGAGGCCTTCTGTCAGTGGGTATATGAGCCTGAAGTCCGCGGCATCATCGGGGAGGGTTTCGGGGTGGAGAATTTGGACGCGGCCGCGTTGCATCCTTGGTCGGCCAAGAATGGCCACACCATGGCCTTCCGGAAACTGCCTAAGAAGCGTTTGTGGGTAGGCATGAAAGAAAAACAGTTCCACATCCAGTGCTGAGCTGCATGCAAGAATTCGGTAGGGACTACGTCGGTAGCCCGGTTTATGGGCCTGCACATCCACGCGCATGACAACAGGCCCGTCAGGCAAGGGCAGCGCACCATCCCAATATGTTAACGATTCCCTTCGGATGGGCAGATGCAACACCAGATCAGCCAAGCGGTTGATGCCCAGGCGCTTGAGCAACATGGAAAGCTTGGGCCCAATACCGCCAATGCTTGTGGTGTCCTGTGACCATGGGTAAGAGGACGACCGGGCAGGGGGCTTGCTTTGTGTTTGGTCAGGCATAATTGGCGCCCCTTGGGCGTGAATGATTCATAACTAGGATGGTAAGCGATGACAGATGATATGGCACAAGAAAATACCGAACTTCGGCGTAAGAGGTTGCGTTACCGTTCCTGGCACCGTGGTATCAAAGAGATGGATATTTTGTTGGGCCAATTTGCCGATCAATTTTTGGCTGAGATGGATGACGCTGCTTTGGATGTTTATGAAAATCTCATCAGCCATAATGATCAAGAACTTTATGCTTGGATGACCGGCCGCAAACCTGTCCCAACACAAATTGACCATGAATTATTTCGGCGGATTGCTGCTGCCCATCATGTTCAACTTTGATGATGTCCATGTTGTGAACAGGCCCATGCCATGACCATATGGAGTGGTTTGCCTGAGGGGTTGGACGCCAAGTTGTTGGCCGAAGAACAGGTTCGTCACCCCTCCAGAAAATTGATCATCATGCCCGATGGTGCCCGTGCTGAACGGTTGGCAGAACAGCTGGAATTTTTTGCCCCAACACAATTGGTTCAATATTTCCCAGCTTGGGATTGTTTGCCTTATGACCGTGTCTCCCCTGCACCCGATATTGCCTCAAGGCGTCTGTCAGTCCTTGAACGTATATCCCGTGATGAGGGTGAGCCACTTATCCTGGTCACCACCAGCAATGCCTATTCTCAGAAGGTGGTTCCACGTTCTTTTGTTCGTGACCACACGGTTAGGCTCTTAGCCGGTCGTGAAATTCATGTGGACCGTTTGCTGCGCTGGCTGGCCCATCAAGGCTACCTGCGCACAGGCACGGTGCGTGAAAGTGGCGAATTTGCCGTGCGCGGTGGTATTATTGATATTTTCCCCACAGGTCGATTGTCCCCGGTGCGCTTGGATCTGTTTGGCAGTCAAATTGAAAGCGTGAGCCGCTTCGACCCAGAAAGTCAGTTGCGCACACGCGAAATCAAAGGAATTATATTGTTGCCCGCCACGGAATATGGTTTGGACCCCCAGACCTGCCAAAAATTCCGTAGCCAATATTTGTCTCATTTTGGTGCTGCTGGTGCTGCTGATCCCATGCTTGAAGCAATTACCGAGGGAAGCCGTTTTCGTGGGGCAGAACATTTGTTGCCCCTTTTCCACGACCATCTTGAAAGCCTCTCGGATTTTGGCGGATTTGCTGAGATATTTGTTCATGAATTGGGCATTTCTTCGATGAATGAGCGTCAGGCAGAAATCCAAGATTACCATCAAGCACGCCTGCGTCAGGAAGGGCGGGGCGATATCTACCGCATTTTGCCGCCTGAAGAGATGTATCTTCAACCAGAGCTTTGGGAGAGGTTGGTTGATCATGCCATCAAGATCACGCCGGACCACCGCCCAGAAGCAGATCATGTTGTGGGGTTTGATGGGCGCCGTGCGCCTGATTACGCCGCAGCCCGAAAAAATGAAGGCACCAATGTTTTTAAGGCCTTTATCGATGATGTTTTGCGTGAGGTGAAGGATAGGCAATTGGTTCTTGCTTGCCATTCTGTGGGCTCCAGGGATCGGATGATGGGCCTGTTGAAAGACCAAGGCTTCGAGCGCGGGGTGGCAGTGGAAGATTGGGCCCATGTCAGCGACCAGACGCTTGGATTGCTGAGCATGGTGGTTCTTCCGCTTGAGCATGGTTTCCAAAATCGGGACATGATCGTTTATTCCGAGTCGGATGTTGTGGGCCAACGCATGCAAAGGAAGCAACGTCGGCGCAATGCTGACCGCTTTCTTGCCGAGGCATCAAGTCTTCACCCAGGAGATCTTATTGTCCATGCCGATCATGGGATTGGTCGTTATGAAGGGCTGGAGACACTTGATATCAACAATGCCCCCCATGATTGCTTGAACCTGACCTATCATGGCGGGGATCGTCTTTATGTGCCCGTGGAGAATATCGATCGCCTAACCCGTTATGGCAGCGACAATCCTGACGCCCAACTTGACCGTTTGGGCGGGGCTGCTTGGCAGGCAAAAAAAGCAAAACTTAAGGAAAAAATTGCCGAAATGGCCGAGGGGCTTGTGCGCACAGCCGCCATGCGTAAGTTGAAAGATGCGCCGCGTTTTGACGCCAATGACAGTATTTATCACGATTTTTGTGCAAGGTTTCCCTATGAGGAAACCGATGACCAATTGCGGGCCATTGCTGAGGTGGCCATGGATATGCAGCGTGGCACCCCCATGGATCGGCTTATTTGCGGTGATGTTGGTTTTGGCAAAACCGAGGTGGCATTAAGAGCGGCCTTCTTGGCTGCCATTCAAGGAAAACAGGTGGCAGTGGTGGTGCCGACGACCTTATTGGCACGTCAGCATATGAGAAGTTTCCAGGAGCGTTTTGAGGGCTGGCCGTTAAAGCTGCGTCAGCTTTCACGCATGGTCACGGCCCGGGAAGCAAAAGATACAAAGGAAGGCTTGGCCTCCGGCGATATCGATTTGGTGATTGGGACCCATGCGTTGTTTTCCAAAGATGTGTCATTCAAAGATCTTGGCTTGGTGATTATCGATGAGGAACAGCATTTTGGTGTGGGCCATAAAGAGAAGCTCAAAGAACTAAAGGCGGACATTCATGTCTTAACTCTTTCGGCCACACCCATCCCCCGCACATTACAGCTTGCACTTTCTGGGGCCCGGGATCTTTCTCTTATCACCACGCCGCCAATAGATCGTTTGGCGGTGAGGACCTATGTCTCGCCCTTTGATGCAGTCATGATCCGCGAGGCATTGCTTCGGGAAAAATACCGTGGGGGCCAAAGTTTTCTGGTGGTTCCAAGAATTAAGGATTTGAAGGGGCTGGAAGAATTTTTGCGCGAAGAAGTGCCTGAAATCAGCTACCGTATCGGCCATGGTCAAATGAGCCCAACCGAGCTCGATGAGGTCATGAATGGTTATTATGACGGACGGTTTGACGTGCTCTTGGCCACCTCCATCATCGAATCTGGCATCGATATCCCATCTGCCAATACCATGGTGATCCATCATGCAGATCAATTTGGGCTGGCCCAACTTTACCAATTGCGCGGTCGGGTGGGGCGCTCCAAGGTTCGGGGTTATGCCTATTTAACCACCTCGCCCAAAAAACTGCTCAGCAGCAATGCAGAAAAAAGACTAGCTGTGCTGCAATCCCTTGATTCCCTGGGGGCAGGATTTACCTTGGCAAGCCATGATCTTGATTTGCGTGGGGCTGGTAATCTTCTGGGTGATGACCAATCTGGGCATATCAAAGAAGTAGGGTTTGAACTTTATCAATCCATGCTTGAGGAGGCTGTGGCAGCATTATCAAGCGAAGTTGGGGAGGCAGAATCCTTGGGCCAAGGCCAATTTGCCCCGAACATCAATTTGGAATTGGCGGTGCTTATTCCAGAGTCATATGTGCAGGACTTGGATTTGAGGCTTGGGCTTTACAGACGCCTTGGTCAGTTGGACGAAGCAGGTTCGGTTGACCAATTTGGTGCCGAATTGATCGATCGATTTGGGCCCTTACCACCGGAAGTTGACCACCTGTTGCGCGTGGTCAAGCTCAAGCTTGTTTGCCGATCTGCCATGGTGGATCGTGTTGATGCAGGTCCTAAGGGCGTGTTACTTGGCTTTCATCAGGATCGTTTTCCAAATCCCGCTGGTCTTCTATCTTTCATCGACCAATCACGCGGAATGCTGCGGCTTCGTCCTGACCATCGGATGGTGGTGGGCAAAAGTTGGGTAAGCCCACTCATGAGGCTGCAGGGCCTCCAGCAGCTTATCGAAGAATTGGCAGAGGTTGCCCGGATTGAGCAAGCAGCCTAATCGTCAATTTCCTGGACATGGCCGGGTAGGGATCGGCGCTTTAATTTGCCATTTGCTGTTCGTGGCAATTGCCCCATGGAGACAAAAATCTTGGGCATTTTGTAGGCAGCAAGTCGCTCCTCCAAAAATTTTTGCACATCCTTTTGATCAACATTCTTGCCAACATAAAATGCGCCAATGAGGCTTAAATCGTCACGTATAGCGACCTCACGAACCGCAGCTTCTTCGATCAATGGGTATTCCAAAAGGGCATTTTCAACATCTTCAGGCGACACGCGGTAGCCCAGGGCATTCATAAGGTCATCACCACGACCCTCATGCCAAAAATACCCATCTTCATCAAAATGACCCACGTCACCACCCAAGAACCAATGTCCCCGGAACATGGATTTCGTATCTGTTTCTTCATGGAGGTAACCAAGCATTAACCCAGGATCATCACGAGATATGGCCAAGTATCCGGTTTGACCCGTTGGCAATGGCTCAATGCCATGGGAATCCATTGGCAGGACGCAGATATTTCGTCCCCGTTGCGGCTTGCCGGGGCTTCCTGGTCGCACCTCCAGGCCTGGCCCAGTGGAAATAAAGGTGGAGATTTCACTTTGTCCAAGGGCTTCATACAATTCCTTGCCGGTGACATGCTGCCATGATTTGCGTAAGTCCGGGTGCAAAGCCTCCCCAGCCGAGATGCCATGGCGTAGGGCATGAAAGCTTGCGTTGATGTTGTGGGATGATTGTTTCAACAATTTTCGGTAAACACCGGGCACCGCCGCAAAAATAGTTGCAGCTTCCATCTCTGCAATGGCCATCAAACGCTCAACGTCACGTTCGCCAAGGTCGATTAAGCCAGTGGCCCCCGTGGCAAGTGGGTCCAGGAATCCAGCGCCAAGGGTGTAGGTCCAATTCAAGCCACCGGCATGCAGCACCCTGTCGCTAGATGTGATGCCATACCAATCCTCATACATCGGTCGTCGGCCAATAATGGTTCGTTGGGCATGCAACACTGCCTTTGGGTTTCCTGTGGAACCAGAGGTGAACACCAAAAAGGCAGGGTCATCTTCTTTTGTGTGCTGGCAATTGAATGCGCCTGGGTCATGTTGAGCGTCTTCTTGCAAATGCCAGATGCTCATAACATCGGGACCATCAAGCCGGTCGCTCACCACCAAAGATGCATTTACCTGGTTGGCCATTTTTCGAATTTCGGTTGGTGTGAGTAAGTTGGAAAGTGGTGATGGAACAAGTCCTCGGGCAATACAGCCTAAAAAGGTGAAGGCCATTTCTAGGCTATTGCCCAAATCCAACAGAATGATCGATCCAGGTGCAACATGTTTTGCAATGGCATGGCCATGACGCATGGCAAGTTTGCGGCAATCGGCGCGGTCATGCCTGGAGGACTTCATGTCATCCCCAACCATCACCAAGGTGTTTTGGTCATCGGGAAACCTATCGTCGAGCAGGTAGCCTGCCAGGTTAAAATCTTTGCTCACTGATCACGCCACCAACTATCCATTTGAATGCCGTATAAGGAGGTGCGCTCCGGGGTGCCAATGCCGGCATTAAGGGCGACCCGGTCACGATCATCATAGAAAAATGGAACCACCATTTGGGATCGTTTTAAACCAACCATTAGGTCTTGCATGGCTGTGGTGAACATATCTTCATTGGTTGCATCGACGAGCCGTGCAATGGCATCATCCACACAGCTTGATTTGAGGCCGGCATAATTTCGGCTGCCCTCATTATCGGCGGCTTCACTGCCCCAATAATAAGCTTGTTCATTACCAGGGGAGAGGGAGACGTACCAACGCCATATCGTTGCGTCGTAAGAAAAGCCCTGCATGCGGTCGGTGAATTGGCTGGAATCCACAAGACGAACGCTGGCATCGATGCCGCTTTGGGTTAATGCATTGGCATAGGTAACCAAAATACGTTCCGACGCAGCATCCTTGGCCATGATTTCCAACCGAAATACTGAGCCATCTGGAAGCCGCCAGCGGCCATCTTTTAATGCCAAACCCGCTTGTTGGAACAAACCAAAGGCTTTTCGTTTTGCTCTTCTTGGGTCGGTAAATTCGGCCATATCCTTTTTAGGAACAAAGCTTGGGTCTTTATTCATGCAATTTGCCATGACCTGGCTTGCTTCCATGGCAAGATCGGTGTTGGAAAAATAACCGTCAATATGTTTGCGTTGTCCCCCAAAAAAGGCTTCACCAATCTCGTCTGCGGGAAACAAAAGGTTTAACCCACGGCGAACTTGCCACTTATCCAAAGGAGGAATCCGGCTGTTCAGCACCATGCCTTCAAGGCCAGATGGGCGGCCATGGGAAAATTCCCTTTGCACAATTTGCCCCTCATTTGCGGCAGGAAATTGGTAGGCTTGCTGCCAGTGTAGCGGATCAGAATCGATATAAACATCAATCAAACCTGCCTTAAAAGATTCAAATAACGCATTGGAATCACGATAATAATCAATAATTATCTCATCAAAATTAAAGCGTCCCTTATTGATATTCTTTTGCTGACCCCAATAATCATCGCGCCGTTTCAGAACCAATTGCCTACCAAAATCTGCTGATGCCACTTGGTACGGGCCAGAACCCAGGATGCGCTCCAACTTCCCATCGATAAAGGCCTGCCTATCGGTGGCATGGGCAGGTAGCACAGGCATTAATGCCATGATGAGGGCCAATTCCCTATTATCCTTGGGCAAATCAAAGGTGATGGACGCATCGTTATCGCTTTGGGCCTTAACAACCTTGCTGTAATAGCTGCGATGGTTTGGTCGCCCGTGATCACGAAGCAATTCAAACGAAAACAACACATCTTTTGCGGTAACTTGTTGGCCATCGGCAAAACGCGCATTTGGATCAATGGTGAAGGTGATGCTGCTACGGTCGTCGGAAAGGCTGATATCAGATGCCAATTGCCCATAGATGGAAAAAGGCTCATCCCAGCTACGTGTTCCAAGGGATTCGTGAACATACACACGTAGTTCATAGGGGGATTGACCGCGAATTTGAAAGGGGTTGAGGCTGTTAAAGCTGCCCACATGGCCCATGGTAAAACGCCCACCTTTGGGGGCGTTTTCATTGACATAGGAAAGTGGCCCTTCGCCATCCCATTGGGCAGAACCAATCATGGCAATTTGACCGTGACCAGAAAACGTCACGACAAATAAACAGAGAATCGAAAGAGCGACGGATTTTATCATGATCGCAATGCTAACGACCAAGCGGAAAGGGTGCAAATTCTTCGGTGTTAAAAACGAATGAAGGAATTGAGGTGGCGGCCAAGACGACCTGTGAGCTTGATGCTTCCCAGATTGACAGCCAGCACGTAACAAGGCCCATCATCATCGGCCACAGGCGCATGATTAATACGCTCATCGGCGAGGCTTATGTCGCCAGGTGTAAAGTGAATACCATCGTCTGTGTAACCACCGGCCAACACCAATGTTACTTCTTCACCCTCATGGGTGTGTGATGGAATTTTGGCGCCAGCGGCAATCTTAAGAACCCGTGCTTTATAGCCAGACGAACTTTCCAAAATTGTGGTTTCTTCCACTGGACCAATTTTTCTGCTCTTCAAAGGAGCCATCGACAGCATGGCACGGATATTGCCAGGCAAAGAAGCATCCCCATGGAGCGAGTTTTGCCCAGGTGCTGACATGTTATCATTGTCATGCATGCAAAGCTGCGGCTTTGTTTGCGGCAAGGGCTCGCCCATGGCCGCAAGGATTTCCAGGCTAATTTCATGGGCACGATCCAAATGACCGCGGCATGTGTGGCAGATCGCGGTATGGGTATCCACCACAAGCTCAAGGCAAGGATCTAATGTTCCCGCAGCGCGTTCAAGGATCCAATCATGATCAAGGTGCTGCGCATGGTTATTCATTGGCAAACCTTCCACAAAGAACTTGTGCAACATGACGTACCTTTCCCAACCAACATATTGGTGCCCACGAAAATTGGCTTAACCTGGCCTTGGTGAGACAACAATTGCGATGGTGATTGTACATACTTCATAAATCTGTCTCTTCAAGGCTAAGCAATATAAATAACCCGCATTGCGGCATTAGAAATGTTCAGGCACTGCACAACAATGAACAACGAACTAAGTCATTTATAATACTTACGCTCAGTATTGCCGCTCTAATACTGGCGTATTGTCGCATAATGAGGCTGAACACATGAATGCAAATAAGCAGAATATAGCCGTGGTGGGCGCGGGTATTTCAGGTATGTGTGCGGCCTATGCATTATCCAAAAACCATGATGTCACTTTGTTTGAGCAAGCATCTAGGGCTGGTGGTCACGCTGACACTGTGCGCGCGCAAGCTAGTGATGCAGTGGTGGATGTGGATATGGGTTTCATTGTGCTCAACGACCGCACCTATCCATCATTCACAAAATTATTGCAGCAGCTTGGCATTGTCCCTGTGCGCTCGGATATGTCGTTTGGTGTCTCTCGGCATATTGATGGCCATCAATTGGAATATGCAGGTCATGTTAAGGGCTTGTTTGCGCGACCGGGTCAATTTTTTGATATGCGTTACTTAAAGATGTTGCGGGATCTTGTCCGTCTTTACCGGGCAGGGCAGCGTGATGCGGTCCATGCCCATGAATTTTCTAAGATGACACTTGGTGATTATGTGGCCCGATTGGGTCTTGGTCCTGAGGTTGTGACCTATCATTTGGCCCCAATGGTGGCTGCTATTTGGTCCACCCCACACCAACATGTGATGGATTTTCCTGCCCGCGCCTTTTTGGATTTCTACCGCCATCATGGCTTGTTCCATTTTGTTGACCGGCCAACCTGGTACACCATCAAAAATGGTTCCAAATGTTACGTGGAAAAGCTTTTGCCCTTAGTGGGAAAATTTCGTGCGTCTTGCCCTGTGGAAGCGGTGACACGCACAAGCGAAGGCCGTGTGGTCGTGCGCGCCGGCGGTGTGTCTGTGCCTTTCGATAAGGTGGTGCTTGCGCTGCATGCGGACCAAATCCCAAAAATCCTGGGCAATTCCATGACCAAGGATGAAGAAAAGCTCTTTGGTGGGGTGTCATATTCATCCAATAGGGCCGTGCTGCACAGGGATCAGGACTTAATGCCTCAGAACAAAAATTGCTGGTCAAGTTGGAATGTTTTGCAATGGGGGAATGATCAAGGCGTGTCACTTACCTATTGGATGAACAAGCTTCAGCCACTCAAGACAAAAGATAATTTTTTCGTGACCCTCAACCCCACAAGTGAGCCATTTGAGATCATTCGCGAAACCACCTACCGCCATCCATTGATGAATGTGGCCATGGATCGCCTACAGGCTGGGCTTTCATCCCTGCAAGGTGTCGGTAACATTTATTATTGTGGCGCTTGGTGTGGTTATGGATTTCATGAGGATGGCGCTGAGGCAGGCCTTTCTGTGGCTGCCAGAATGGGCTCTGCGCCCGATTGGTGGCGCGGCATAACATCGGCCTCATCATCGCGCGTGAATATTGGATCTTAACCAAATGCCCATTTTCTTCGACGGCATCGTGATCCATCAGCGTGGCGGACAAATTCGCCACCGATTGGCCCAAAAGGTTTTATCAGCCATGGTTAATCTTGAGGATTGGGAAGCGTTTGAAAGGCGTGGCATTTGGCGTTTTGGCCCTTTGGGTTTGTGGTCCTTCCACCTTGGGGACTTTGGCCATCGTGATGGCACCCAATGGCGTGCGGCTGTGTTGGATATTCTCAATTCGGCCGGTGTTTCTTGGGTGCCCGATTCCATTACATTGCATGCCTTTCCAAGGTTTCTAGGTTATGGATTCAACCCAATGGCCACCTGGTTTTGTCAGGATCACCAAGGGCATCACGCCGTGATTTATGAAGTTTCCAATACCTTTGGTGAGCATGTTCATTATGTTTTCGATGGCCAATTGGAACAGCATCATGGTGGGGCCAAAGCGTTCCATGTATCGCCATTCATGCCGGCCCATGGGTCTTATGAATTTTGTCTGCATAAACGGGACGAAGCCATGGCGACCATTATCCATTACAAAACGGATAAACACCATTTGGTGGCCACCCATCGATGCCGGCAAATAGACGTCTTAACTTGGGGCTTGTTCATGCGCCG
>DKOD01000082.1:0-2585 GCA_002469865.1 Alphaproteobacteria bacterium UBA7371
CTGCAGACGCTCATACGCCGCGAAATCATGAGGTTCATGCGCGTGGTGATGCAAACCATCTTTGCACCAGTTCTCACCGCGGTGATGTTTCTTGCGGTATTTTCCTTGGCCCTAGGGGCCGACAGACCAAATGTGTTGGGGGTGAACTTCATGGTTTTCCTCGCCCCTGGCCTGTTGATGATGACCATGTTGCAAAATGCCTTTGCCAATTCGTCTTCATCACTTTTGCAAGCCAAAATGATGGGCACCATTGTGGACTTGCTGATGCCACCCATTGGGCCAGGCGAGTTGCTGTTTGCCATGATGGTGGGTGCCATTGCCCGGGCCATGATCATTTGTCTTTTGGGCATAGCCATTATTGTTCCCTTCGAGCAGTTGCCCGTATCTGCACCCTGGGCAATACTTGCTTTTGGTTTGCTTGGCTCATCACTCATGGCATTTTTGGGTGTTTTGGCGGGGTTGTGGGCCGACAAATTTGACCATTTGGCTGCAGTCACAAATTTTGTGATCACGCCACTCACATTTCTCTCAGGAACCTTCTATTTGATCGAAAAACTGCCTGATGGCCTCAATGTGGCCGCGCAATTGAATCCGTTTTTCTATCTTATCGATGGGTTTCGCTATGGGTTCTTAGGTGAAGCAGATAGCAACTTGGCCGTGGGGGTTGGTGTATTGATCGCCTCAAACCTTGTTCTTGCATGGGCCACTTTTGTGATCATGAAGCGCGGTTGGCGTATCAAAAGTTAATGCATGGACAGCCTTGGCCCAGTGGGGCTATTGCCGATATGATAGCTTTTTTAAGGAGTTTTTCATGACCGAGATGGCGTCACATATACTTCCCACCTACCCAAGGTCGGGTGTCACCCCAGCCCGCGGTGAGGGCGTCTATCTCATTGACGAGCAAGACCGCCGCTATTTGGATTTTACCTCTGGTATTGCCGTCAATGCATTGGGTCATGCCCACCCACATTTGGTGCGCGCGGTGCAGGATCAAGCCAGCAAGCTATGGCATGTGTCTAACCTCTTTAATATTCCAGGCCAGGAGCAATTGGCTTCTCGGATTTGTGGGGCAAGTTTTGCGGAGTATGTTTTTTTCTGCAATTCCGGTGCAGAGGCTTTGGAAGCGGCCATCAAAATGGCAAGGCGTTATCATTTCGTAAAGGGCAATCCTGAACGAAACCGCATCATCACATTCACCGGTGCGTTTCACGGCCGAACATTGGCCACCATTGCAGCAGGTGGGCAGGAAAAATACCTCGAAGGCTTCGAACCACGATTGCCCGGTTTTGACCAGGTGGCCTTTGGGGATCATGAAGCCTTGAAGCAAGCAATCACCCATGAGACGGCGGCTGTTCTGGTAGAGCCAGTGCAAGGTGAGGGTGGTGTGCGGGCGGTGCCGTCATTCTGCCTGACGGGTCTGCGGGAATTGTGTGACGAGCATGGCATTCTCCTGATTGCTGACGAGGTTCAGTGCGGTATCATGAGGACAGGCAAGTTTCTGGCCCATCAACATGCTGGGATGGCGCCTGATATTGCGACCATTGCCAAAGGCATTGGAGGGGGCTTTCCCCTGGGCGCCTGTTTGGCAACCAAGGAGGCAGCATCGGGCATGGCCTTTGGCAGCCATGGCAGCACCTTTGGGGGAAATCCTTTGGCGATGGCCGTTGGCAATGCGCTTTTGGATGTGGTGCTTGATCCATCATTTTTTGAACATGTGGATCATGTGGCGACATATCTCGAGGATGGCTTGAAAAAACTGGCTCTTAGGCACCAGGAAAAAATTATCGAGTTGCGGGGTGCCGGATTGATGCGCGGCATCAAGCTTGCTGATCACGTGGTGGCACGCGATGTTTTGCATGCTTGTGCAGAAGAATCACTGCTTGTCTGCACCGCCGCTGATAATGTATTACGACTGCTTCCTCCTTTGATCATTGAGCCCTCCCATGTTGACGAGGCGCTTCATGTGATCGATGGGGTTATTGCCCGGGCATAAGCTCGACCCAACCAGCCACCAAAAGGCACCCCCCATGAATAAGGGGGGGTGAACATATTGTGACCCGTCATTTTATTGATTTGCACGAAACATCTGCCCATGCGTTGCAATGGATGCTTAAGGCATCCCATGGGCGCAAGAAATCTCGGGCTGGCTTGCCCAAAGGAACGGTGGATCAAGACCGACCGCTTCATGGACAAACCCTGGCCATGATTTTTGACAAGCCATCGACCCGCACCAGGGTCTCGTTTGACATGGCCATGCGTCAGCTTGGTGGTGACACCATCATGCTGACTGGTGCAGAGATGCAATTGGGGCGTGGCGAAACCATTGCCGATACGGCCCGGGTGTTGTCGCGTTATGTTGATGCCATCATTATCAGGACAGGCAAACATGAAACAGTATGTGAGCTTGCCGAACATGCATCTGTGCCGGTGATCAATGGCCTTACCTACAAATCACATCCTTGCCAGCTCATGGCAGACATCATGACTTTTGAAGAACATTTGGGTTCCATTGAGGGTAAGGTGGTTTCATGGATGGGCGACGGCAATAATGTCGCCCATTCTTGGATTCATGCGGCCACACAATT
>DKOD01000082.1:2978-4360 GCA_002469865.1 Alphaproteobacteria bacterium UBA7371
AGGGAACATCAGGGTGATGTAACGGTCCTGGAAGATCCCATGGAGGCCGTGGATGGGGCTGATGCGGTGGTGACGGACACTTGGGTATCCATGGGGGATACAGATGCAGTGCGCCGCCATAATCTGCTCCGGCCTTTCCAGGTCAACAAAGTGCTGATGGATGCGGCTGCCGAACATGCAATCTTCTTGCATTGCTTGCCGGCCCATCGCGGGGAAGAGGTCACGTCCGAGGTTATCGATTCCCATCGCTCTGTTGTGTTTGATGAGGCCGAAAACAGGATCCATGCCCAGAAAGCCGTTCTTGAGTGGTGTTTGGGTGGTGGTGTTGACTGAGCAAAGCAAGGATTTTGTCAGACCTTTTCTTCTTCGCCGCTCAGGCGTGCGCGGTCGCGTCGCTCATCTCAATGAGACAGTTAATGATGTGCTTTCTCGTCAAGATTATCCCGAGGCAGTTGCCCGCCTGGTTGGTGAAGCACTTCTTGTATGCGCTCTTGTGGCCAGTGGGTTTAAGTTGCGTCATCGTTTTTCATTACAGATCAAAACCGATGGTGAGGTGCGCCTCATCATGGCGGAATATACCACCGACGGTACCATGCGTGCCTATGCATCCTTTGATGATGCCGCTCGATTGATCCCCATGGAGCAAGCCCACAACTTGCTCGGCCGAGGAACCATGGCCATGATCATCGACCATGGCCCAGGCACCGAGCCTTATCAGGGTATTGTGCCATTGTCCGGCGGTGACATTGCGGAATCTGTTCAAGAATATTTTGGCCAATCAGATCAAATTCCAACCTCTATTCGCGTGGCAATGGCCCAGCAAATAGAGCCGGACAACTCTTACATGGCTTCGGGCATCCTGGTGCAGCATTTGCCAGGTGAAGGTGGCCATGATGGGCATGATGAGGATGATTTTGTTGCCGCCGACGCCATCATGCATACCATTCATGACAGCGAATTATGCGATGTTGGATTTGATGCCAATGGTTTGTTGTACAAATTATTCCATGAACATGAAGTGGCCGTTCTCGATGATGCGCCAGTGTGTTTTGGTTGCAGCTGCAGCCATCAGCGGATTGCTGATGCCATTCGTCTTTATGACAAAGAGGGCATTGCTGAATTGGAAGATGCGCAAATGATCGATGCATCATGCCAATTTTGTGGCCATGTTTACGAATTTTCAGGCGGTGAATTAAAGGCAGAATAAACGCCCTTTTGTTAAGGTGGGTTTGGCATCTATGCCCCCCACGACCCATTTGCGTGGTTTTTAAGAACCAAGCATGGAAGTTCAAATTATTGATGTTTTATGAGTTTTTTTCAGCGTTTAATGCCTGCTAAATATGGCCATCATGTAGGTTAGAACGGTGATGATTTCGAGCCGG
>DKOD01000035.1 GCA_002469865.1 Alphaproteobacteria bacterium UBA7371
GCCTTCAACGCCCAGTTAATGAATGAACTTGGTGATGCCGTGCATGATGCCGAGCATGATGACACCATTAAGGTAGTGATCATCACTGGTTCCCAAAAGGCCTTTGCTGCGGGTGCTGACATCAAAGAAATGATGGTCAAAGACTTCTCCCAGGTCTTTAACGAAGATTTTATTACCCGCAGTTGGCAGGAAGTGACCAAAATCCGTAAGCCGGTGATCGCCGCTGTGGCAGGTTTTGCGCTTGGCGGTGGTTGTGAGCTTGCGATGATGTGCGACATGATCATTGCCGCAGATAACGCAAAATTTGGTCAGCCAGAGATCAAAATTGGCACCATGCCCGGCGCCGGTGGGTCCCAACGCATGGCCAAGGCCATCGGCAAGGCAAAGACCATGGACATGGTGCTTACCGGCCGAATGATGGATGCAGAAGAAGCTGAGCGCGCTGGGTTGGTGGCGCGCATCGTGCCTGCAGACCAACTGATGGATGTGGCCATGGAGGCTGCCCAAACAATGGCTTCATACTCGCTTCCTACATTGATGATGGCCAAAGAAGCGGTAAACATGTCCCAGGATACCGGCTTGACCCAAGGCGTTTTGTTTGAACGCCGTTTGTTTCATTCAAGCTTTGGCCTTGATGACCGCCGCGAGGGCATGACCGCCTTTGCCGAAAAGCGCAAACCTGAGTTTAAGGATCGCTGATGAACATGTTTCCAGATCAGCGCGAAACCAGGCCCCATGACCAACGTGTTGCCGATCAGCTGGTTCGGTTGAATGAGCATTTGGCCCATGCCCGTGCGACATCATCCACCATGGCAAAAAGACTTGCCGATGCGCCGAGCCGGTTGTCATGCCTTGACGATCTTCAGTCATTGCCAGTCTTGCGCAAAAGTGAATTGATTGAGTTGCAAGCGACAGACCCCTTTGGCGGGCTGGTTGGTCGGCCAGAGGATCTTGCCCATATTTACCGGTCGCCCGGACCGATCACCGACGTGGATGGTCATGCTGGTGACTGGTGGCGCTTTGGTCGTGCCTTGCATGCCGCAGGTATCGGCGTGGGCGATCGCATTCAAAATTGCTTTGCCTATCATTTCACACCTGCAGGCTTAATGTTTGAACGCGCTGCCATTGCCATTGGCGCCAGTGTGTTTCCCGCTGGTCCAGGTCAGACGGAGGCCCAGGCTGAAGCCATGGCAGCGTTGGGCATCACCGGATATGCTGGTGTTCCTGACTTTCTCAAAATTATTCTCGAAAAAGCTGATGAGATGGGCCTCGATACCAGCCGTGTGACCAAAGCGGTTGTGAGTGGCGGCCCGTTATTTCCTGCGGTTCGTGAATGGCTGCAGGGCCGTGGAATCAATATTTTGCAATGTTATGGCACCGCCGACCTGGGTCTGGTGGCCTATGAATCAAGCCCAACATCGGGTCTCATCATGGATGAAGATGTGGTCGTGGAAATCCTTCGCCCTGGGACGGGCGAACAGCTTGCACCTGGCGAGGTTGGTGAGGTGGTTGTGACACCGCTTACCCATAAGGAATATCCATTGGTGCGTTTTGCAACTGGAGATCTTTCTGCGGTGATGGAGGGCCAAAGCCCATGTGGACGCACCAATGTGCGGCTTAAGGGATGGATGGGTCGTGCAGACCAAACCACCAAGGTCAAGGGCATGTTTGTGCACCCCATTCAGGTGGATCGTGTGGTTAAGGAAATGGGTGCGGTTCGTGGCCGTTTGGAGGTCATGCGTGACGGCAGCAATGACAAAATGCTTTTAAAGCTCGAGCATGCAGCCCCAGAGACTGGATTTGTTGAAGAAGCAGGCCAATCAGTTCAGCGCCATCTGAAGCTGAAAGGTGGTGTGGAGGTTTTGGCGCCTGGAAGTTTGCCCAATGACGGTAAGGTCATTGATGATCAGCGTGATTTTGGTTGAGGTGTAAGATGTCTGTTGCGGGGAAACATATCATGGTAACCGGCGGCGCCTCAGGGCTCGGCCATGCCACCGTGCGTTATCTAAAGTCGCGCGATGCTTTCCCCATCATTGCCGACCTTCCTGGCGAGCGCCTTGACCAAGCGGTGGATGAATTGGGTGTTGCTTTCATGGCGTTGGATGTTACCGACGCCCAGGGAGCCGCCGATGCAATTGGCAAGCTTGAGCAGCTTGATGGTGCTGTCAATTGCGCGGGTATTGCGCCTGCCAAAAAAATCCTAGGCCGCAATGGTCCTCATGATTTGGATCTTTATGCGAAGGTGATTTCGGTAAACCTCATCGGAACGTTCAACATCACAAGGCTTGCGGCAGAAAAAATGGCCGACAACCAGCCCGACCAACATGGTCAGCGAGGTGCCATCGTGAACACAGCCTCGGTGGCTGCTTTTGAAGGGCAAATTGGCCAAGCCGCTTATGCATCTTCAAAGGGCGGTGTGGTTTCGCTCAACTTGGTGGCAGCGCGTGAGCTTGCCTCTATTGGCGTGCGGGTGAACACGATTGCACCTGGTATTTTTGGAACGCCCATGCTGCTGGCTCTTGGTGATGAAGTGGTGCAGTCCTTAACGGAAACAGCTATTTTCCCAAAGCGGCTTGGTAACCCTGAAGAATTTGCGATGATGGTGGAAACTTGCTTCACCAACCCCATGCTTAATGGGGCGGTAATTCGTTTGGATGGGGCTTTGCGCATGATGCCCTAATGGTTTGTATGCAAAAAAGAAAAGACCTTGTGTAAAATTGGTTGATGCCGCAGAAGGCGGCATTGAAAAAAATAAAAAGGTTCCATAAGGAGCCGCAAAAAAAGGGCGATAAACGCCTATATCAGGGAGGAAAAGTGACGTGAGTGACGCCAATATTTTGCCTGTGGATTGCCAGTCGTTTCCGCAACTCATGGCGCGAAACGCCAAGCGATTTGGTGGTGAAGCAGCTTATCGCGAAAAAGAATTTGGGATTTGGCAAACTTGGACATGGGCCGAGGCGCTCGCAGAAACCCGCGAGATAGCCCTGGGGCTCATGGGTATTGGCCTTGAGCCAGGCGACCGGGTTGCCATCATTGGCTCCAACCGCGTTGAGTTGTATTTGTCCATCATTGCCACCCAGATGGCTGGTGGTGTTCCCGTTCCCCTTTACCAAGATTCCGTGGCCGAAGAGATGGCCTATGTTGTTGAACATTGTGGTGCCAAATTTGCCGTGGTCGAAGACCAAGAGCAGGTGGACAAATGCATCGAAATTAAGGAGAAAGTCAGCTCCCTCCATGATGTTATTTACGTCAACCCTCGTGGGCTGCGCAAATATGACCATACCCATTTGAAGAGCCTCGAAAATGTCCGTGAGATTGGCCATGCCTTTTCGGATGTTAATGCGTCCAAGATGGATGAACGTATTGCTGCAGAGACGGAGCATGACACCTGCGTGATGCTCTACACCTCCGGGACCACGGGAAAGCCAAAGGGTGTTGTGCTCACCAACTGCAACATCATTTGGACTTCTAAGGCATCAGCTGAATTTGATGGTCTTGTGCAAAAAGATGAAATGCTTGCCTATCTGCCCATGGCTTGGGTTGGGGACTTTATTTTCTCAATGGGCCAGGCCTTATGGTGCGGCTTTACGATCAATTGTCCGGAATCGGCTGACACCATGCAGGCAGATCTTCGCGAAATCGGGCCAACCTATTTCTTTGCACCACCACGTTATTTTGAGGCTCTGTTAACCTCCATCACCGTACGCATGCATGATGCAGGGCCATTCAAAAAATGGCTTTATGAC
>DKOD01000095.1:0-864 GCA_002469865.1 Alphaproteobacteria bacterium UBA7371
GCCAATCTGTGGCCATTAATGGTATGCAGGGTATCGCCCTGACCAAATTGGATGTTTTGGATGGGTTTGATGAGGTTAAAATTTGCACGGGGTATCGTTTGGATGGCCAAGAAGTATCCTGCCTACCCATGACCAGCGCGGCCCAGACAAGACTTGAACCGGCGTATGAAACCATGCCTGGCTGGCAAGAATCCACTTTTGGGGCGAGTTCCTTTGCTGAATTGCCCGCAAATGCGGTCAAATATGTGCGCCGGATTGAAGAGTTGATTGGCTGCCCGGTGGCCATGCTTTCCACCTCACCTGAGCGGGATCACACCATCTTGATGCGTGACCCATTTGCGGGATGAAGAGCCCAATATTTTTGTTAATCGGCAGTGAGAAGCTGTTGGCTTGCCAGCTGATGGATAGATTTTTCTAATTTTTCCATGGCCCGACCTTCAATTTGACGAACCCGCTCTCGGCTGATGCCAAATTGCTGGGCCAAGGTTTCTAAGGTGTCGGGATCTTCATTGAGCCTGCGCGCCCGGACGATTATTTGCTCGCGCTCATTTAATTCTGCAATGGCCTGCTCGAGCAAGTTTTTCCGATGGGAACGTTCCTGTTCTGCGGCGACATAGCTTTCTTGGTCCAGACGTTCGTCGATCAACCAATCCTGCCATTCCCCGCCATTTTCTTCATCGCGCATGGGCGCATTGAGGGAGCGATCAGATCCAGCCATCCGTTGCTCCATCATCGCCACGTCGGCCTCTGCCACCTTCAAATGATCGGCAATGCTTTTGATTTCATGGGGCTTTAAATTGCCCTCATCGGCTTGTTGAATACGGTTTTTCATGCGCCGCAAATTGAAGAAAAGTTTTTTCTGGG
>DKOD01000095.1:1250-7048 GCA_002469865.1 Alphaproteobacteria bacterium UBA7371
GCACGAATCCACCACATTGCATAGGTGGCAAGGCGGAATCCTCGTTCCGGGTCAAAGCGCTTCACTGCTTGCATCAGACCGATATTGCCCTCGGAAATAATCTCGTTAATCGGCAGGCCGTAGCCCCGATAGCCCATGGCGATTTTGGCCACCAAACGCAGATGACTGGTCACTAGCTTGTGGGCGGCATCACGATCGTCATGGTCCACAAAGGCTTTCGCCAGGACATATTCATCCTCCGGCTCCAGCATGGGCATGGCGCGTACTTCACGAAGGTAACGGGCAAGGCCGCCATCATGGGATATTTGTGGTAGGTTTGAAGACATGGCCGAAATATAACCTTTGAATTCAATGATGACCAGATGGTGCACCCAAAATGTTTTTGGGCCTGTTGCTGCTCCCTGGCATCATTTGGTGTTTAAGGCCAAACATGAAGGCGCAGCCATGGAAAATAGAGACGCCGAACGAATTGGCCACACCTAATGATTTCACCGCAAGCCACATATCATCTGCTGTCAGGCAGTTTTTCAACATGGGCATGGTCGTCACGCACCAGGGGCGTGGTGAACGGCCAGCCCATTTGCCACTTCACGGCGTGTTGGTTGGTGGTGTTTTACAAACGCCTTATTTTTGCCAGTGGTCGTGATGTTGGTTTCTTACATGACCTTGATGGGCGTTCTGGTTCCAATCATGGGGTTAATTGATCAAGCACCGCCAAAGCCTCTTGCATGTCTTTGGGCAATGGGGCCTCAAAGGTCATGAATTCGTCTGTCTCGGGATGGCGAAAACCAAGTTCGCTTGCATGGAGTGCTTGGCGCTGAATGGGGGGAAGCATCGGCGAGATGCCCCCGCCCACATGGCGAACAAGGGCTGGCGGTGGGCCATAGAGTTTGTCCCCCAATAGCGGGCAGCCAACAGCCTGCATATGGACGCGGATCTGGTGGGTTCGTCCTGTTTCAAGCATGCAGGCTACCAAGCTTGCGACCGCATAACCGCGCTCATTCCGCCAAACCTTGCGCACATCCAAGTGGGTGACTGCTTCCTTGCCATCATCAATAATGGCTTGGCGGATGCGGTCTTTGGGGTGGCGGCCAATTGGTGCTTCAATCGTAAGTCCCCCTTCGGCCCCAGGATAGGCCAGGTTTGGTTTGGTGGAGGGAAGGCCCAGACATAAAGCTAAGTAGCGCCGATGGATGTCGTGATGAAAGAAAAGCCCAGACAAATGTTGGTGGGCTGCATCATTCTTGGCGACCACCAAAAGCCCCGATGTTTCCTTATCAATGCGGTGGACAATGCCAGGTCGTTTAACCCCCCCAATACCCGAAAGACTGTCGCCGCAATGGGCCAGCAACGCATTGACCAAAGTCCCATGGGGTGAGCCCGGGGCTGGGTGGACGGCCATGCCAACGGGTTTGTTGACCACGATGACATGGTTATCCTCAAAATAAATATCTAGGGGGATATGTTGGGCCACAGGGCTGTCATCAACAGGTGCCGGGATAAGGATTTCTGCAAGGTGTGTGCCCGTGACCATGCGGGAAGGGTCGGTGCAAACAACGCCGTCAATCTTGACGGCACCTTCCAAGATAAGGCTCTTGATGCGGTTGCGGCTGAGATCTTCCAACGGTGCGGACAACAGTTTGTCGAGCCGCTCGGGGCTGTCAGCTAGGAGTTCTAAAAAATGGGGCGATGTGGACATGAATGATGAGGTAGCACGAGAAGATACAGAGGCGGAACTCCCTTCTGTTCCAGGACTCGCCATGATCCGTCTTTTGGTCACGGTCATGGGTGTTGTGTTGGTCATTGGTGTGGCCAGCATGATTGGTCTGTTGGTGTGGAAGCTCGGTCCAGGTTTTTCTGCCGATGATGCCGACGTCTCTTTGCCGATGCGTCTCCAAGTGCCCGGTGATATCATCGCAACGGGCAAAAACTATGTGGATATCGCCCATGAGGGTGTGGTCAGCCGTTATTATTTTGACGGCAGAATTCAAGAATTGCTTAGGATGACGCCGCCCGAATAACTTTTAAGGCAACCTTGTCGACACGAATAACCTGCTTGCCTTGATGTTGAAAATTGACCGTCACCAATGTGCCCACCACCGATTGAACGAAACCATGGCCCCAATCTTCTTGGCCGACCAATTCGACAATGGTGCCAGGTTCAAAAAGCATCATGGCGACGGTGGCATCAACTTGTTGGGTCAATTGTTTGTTCCTCACAAAAGCGCGTGTTCTTCCCGTTGAACTTGGCCAGCCACATCCAGATAGCCCGCCACCACGGAACCTTCGGTCACAAAACCAACTAAGGTTTCTTCATCATTATCCAATACCGGGATGGCACTTCCGGCAAAATATTCAAGCATCACCATGGCCTCGGCAATGGACTGGCTGGCCACAAAATATGTGGAATATTCCACGATAAGGCTGTCGACGGGTTGATCACTTTGATGATCGAGCCTGTGCCTTGAGATCATGCCACATAGCTTTCCATCCTTAACCAGAAAAAAGTCATGCCAGGGGCTGCCAGAAAGCCTGGCCACCACGTCTGCTTGGCTTGTGCTGGGATCCATGACTGGGATGCCTTCCACGAGGCATCCGCGTATTGACCTGCTGGCAAGTCTTGCATGTTCACGACCTCGGGACAAATCTATGCCACGGTCAAAAATTTGCCGATCATAAAAAGAGCGCCCGAAGATGCGTGATGTCACGGCCGTAGAAAGGGCCACGGCTGCCATGGCAGAAATGGCCATGGCATAATTACCCGTTAGTTCAAGCACCATCACAATGGCGCTCACAGGGGCGCCGATAATGGGCGCAGAAACCGCGATCATGCCCGTGATGGCAAAAAATGAAAAATCGGTAATGGATGCAAGACCGAGGTCAAAGGCGATGTTGAAAAACAGCCCCCCAAAAGCGGAACCAACAACAAGGGCAGGGCCAAACAAGCCACCGGCAAAGCCAAAGGATAGGCAGACTGCCGTGAGCAGCATTTTGCCCAACAACAACATCAAAAGTGTGGATGTCTGCAATTCATCCAGGAAAATTTCCTGGCGCATGGTGCCCACACCTGTTCCCGTTGCCTGTGGCAAGAAAATCATGAAAAGGCCAACCACAATTCCTGCCAAGGCTGGGCGGATCATGGGATGAATGGCTGAGCGTGATGCCCAATGGGACGACCAGAGAAGAAAGCGCATGAAGACTGTTGCAATCAGGGCTGCAAACACGCCCATGAAAGCAAAAAGAATATATTCATGGGGATCGCCCAGGGTCCATGCTTGCAATGGAAGGAAGGTGGCACGGTCGGTGACCAATTCGGTCAGCACATAGGCCACGGTGGAGCTTATGGTCATGGGCCCGAAGGTGCGTAGGGAATAATGACGGAGCACAACCTCATGGGCAAAGAGAACCCCAGCAATGGGGGCGTGAAAGGCCCCGGATATGGCCGCAGCCACGCCGCAGCCCATGATAACTGCTTGCAGATCTGGTATGTTCAGTTTGAGGCGTGCGGCATGACGACCAATGCTCCCACCCAAAAGCACCATGGGGCCATATTGGCCAAGAGATGCACCGCTTCCCAAAGAGATCACCGAAGCAATGGCATTGGCCAATACGGTTTTTGTTCGGGGCAAGGGGCTTCCAACCTGTGCGGTCATGATGACATCGGCGGGGCCATGCATGCGCCCGTTGCTCCATTGATGCATGATGATGCCCACCACAAGTCCTGCAGCGGTCGGGATAGCCAATTTGATCAGCAATCCTGTGGGGCCGGTCTGGCTTCCATGAAGTTGCGCCACGAATTTTTCCAAGGCGATGATGGAATCAATGAACACCACAGAAACAAGCCCCGTGGCCATACCAACAAAAAGAGAAATGGTGAGCAAAACCACCATATCTTTGATGGAAAACCCACCCCCTTCATTGATCTGTTGGCGATGTGACTTAATGTCGAGCATGTCGGGGTCCAAGCCATTGGTGCGCAGTCATGGCCCATGCTATACATGCCCCTTATTTTTACGCCAGTGCGATGAATGGATTTCTTTTGTCAGCCAATACCATCATGGAAGCCAACATGAATGCCAAAGCCCGAACATTGCCCGATATTGACCTCGGCTTGCCCGGCGAGCGTGCCAACCATCTTGTGGTTGTGGCCATGTCCGGTGGTGTGGATTCATCGGTGGTCGCAGGGCTTGTCGCTCATGCTGGCTATCAAGCCGTGGGGATCACGCTGCAATTATATGATCACGGTGCCGCAATCGCCAAAAAGGGGGCTTGTTGCGCTGGCCAGGATATTCATGACGCCCGCAACGTCGCCGACGAACTGGGTGTTCCTCACTATGTGTTTGATTATGAATCGATCTTTGCAGAATCCGTCATTGATGACTTTGTGGATACCTACCTAAAGGGTTCCACCCCGATCCCCTGCGTGCGTTGTAACGAACGGGTCAAGTTTCGGAATCTGTTGGATGCCGCAAGATCCCTAGGCGCATCCTGTATGGCTACGGGTCACTATGTGCAACGCCAAATGTCTGACCAGGGCCCCCTTCTTTTTGCCGGGGCGGACCACGGCAGAGACCAGAGTTATTTTTTGTTCAACACCACCAAGGAACAGCTGGATTACCTGCGTTTTCCCTTGGGTGGGTTTTCCAAAACAGAAACCCGGGCCATGGCAGAATCCATGGGCTTGGTTGTTGCGGACAAGCCGGATTCCCAAGATATCTGTTTTGTGCCAGAGGGCCGCTACACCCAAGTCATCACAAAACGCCGACCCGATGCGATCAAACCTGGCATCATTCGCCATGTGGATGGTCAGGTGATGGGCCAGCATCAGGGCATCATCAACTTCACCGTGGGCCAAAGACGTGGTCTTGGCATTGCCACCGGTGACCCCATTTACGTGGTGGGTCTCAATAGTGAAGAAAACGAAGTTCTTGTGGGGCCCCGTGAGGCCCTTAAGGTTCAAGGTCTAACTCTTGATGAGTTTAATTGGTTGGGGGATGAAGCCCCCCAGGACGGCTTGCCAGTCCTCGCGAGGGTCCGTTCCACCAGGCCGCCCGTTGCCGCCCGTTTGCAGGAGGATGATGGGGGCCTGACGGTTATCTTTGATGATGGCGAAGAGGGTGTTGCACCGGGCCAGGCCTGCGTTCTGTATGATTTGGACAAGCAGGGCCGGGTGCTGGGTGGTGGCATCATTCAAAAGGCCATTCAACGCGCTTGGTCGTGATATTCCGCATTCGGCATCATATCGATCCCATGGGCAAGCCGGTTGGTGTAATTAAAAAAGCCCACCACATCGCAAATATCGAAGATTTCTTCATCACCAAAACCAGCCTCTTTTAATGTTGCCCTGGCAGCATCATCGCCACTTCTGGGGTCAGTGGTAAGCGACCAGGCAACATCGAGCATGGCACGTTGTCGGTTGGACAATTCCGCCACTTTGTAGTTCATCACCAGCATCTCGCCCAATTGTGGGTCACCTGATAATTCCCGCACAGCCGCGCCATGGGCGACCAAGCAATAATAACAGCGGTTGGCCGAGCTTACCACAACGGCAATCATTTCTCGTTCCAGCTTTGTCAGACCAGAATCAGCCAACATGATCTCGTTATACATCTTGGTGAAGGTCCGGAATTTGCCCGGTCGGATGGTGAGTGCCAGCAATACATTGGGCATGAGCCCAAGTTTTTCCTCACAAATTTTGAGGTAACTTTGAATGTCTTCATCCAAATCTTTGATGTTTGGTTGAGCGAGCCTGGTGATATGTTTTGGCTGGGGCATGTTGGGGCTCCTTGGCAAGAATA
>DKOD01000151.1 GCA_002469865.1 Alphaproteobacteria bacterium UBA7371
AATTGGAAGGCTGTTGGAACCTCCAGGCCGATGTTCAGGTGCGCGACGACACGACCGGCTCCCTGTCCCGATTGACAGGTTGGCGCGCTTGTTTTGATGGTAATGGCAATGGAAATCAAACCCTCAATTTTTCCGATGGAGCCACCTGCACTGGCACACCGATTTCTGCATCTTTCAACGGCAGGGGTCAGTTGGTGCTCAAGGATCAAAAAGACAACATGTGCGGCAAGAATGGCAGCAAAAGCATGACTTACTACCAACGCGAACTGACCTGTGACATGAGCAAAGATGGAACTTTTGCCAATTGCTCCACAAAACAAAAGATCAGGGGGCGCTGGGAACAAAAAGCAAAAGGCACCAAATTAAGGCGCTGATGGGAACCCCATGATCAGAAAATCCAAAAACAACCTGCGCAAACTTGTGGAATGGAAGGACGAGGTTACCCTTGTCCCCTACAGCGGCGTGCAAATGCTTGATGCTGGTTTCAACCTGGATAATCTAAAATTCAGGCCCAAAGAATTTATCGAACGAACAACAGGCCATCAAGGCGATGACGCCATCCGATCGCTTTTGCCCCTGACGGGCGATGATGAGATCGATGCCAAAATCCTAGATGCCGAAACACCTGAAGATGATCGTTATGCCATTAAGGCCAGCTCAGCCTTGGAACCATTTTTAGACATGTGGGTTCCCGCACCAGTCTTGCGTCTTCGCCCCGGCCTCGCAGCCGGTGGCACATTGCAGTATGACGCTGGGCCATCAACATGGGCCATGATCAGGCTGGTCGAACTGTCAGAAACCGACAATCATGGCAACAGCCACCGCGTGCAATTGGCCCTGGACACCGAATTAATGGCAGATGAACAGCTCCATTATTTGGCCCCAAGTTTGAAAGATGCAAAGGACGAACGCGAATTTCGTTTGGTGACCCATGTGGATGACATGGAATGGTTCCTTTGCCATCCTGAATCAGGCCCAGACGGCACCATGGTTGATCATCAAAGATGGGTCACCGATTGGCTGTCAGATCTGTTCCTTGAAACAATCCGCAAGCGCCGTAAGGGACGGGAAATTCGTCCAGAAGACATGCCGTATAAATTTGAACATTGGGCCCGCTACATCACTTTTTTGGAAGTGATTGGCGCCGGCACCAATTTTCCGGCCATGCGCATGGTTGACGTGGTTTCTGATGATGCAAAATTCAAACCCATCGATGTGGACCTTGTCCTTGATATTGGAAACAGCCGCACCTGCGGCATCCTGATTGAATCCATCCAAGATGAGCCTCGGGTGAATTTGCATAATTCCTATGTGCTGGAGCCACGCGATCTTTCAAGACCGGAATATTCCTACCCCCAATTGCTTGAAAGCAGGGTTGAGTTTTCTGATGTGAACATGGGTCGCGAGGATTTGCTTCGCCGGGCAGGCCGGGCCAATGCATTTCTATGGCCATCGATGGTCCGGGTTGGCCCTGAAGCCATGCGGATGACCAAGGATGAAGAGGGCACAGAAACTGTTTCGGGTCTTTCAAGCCCCAAGCGTTATCTTTGGGATGAACAACCAAGAGACCAGGATTGGCGTTTTCAAAATAACGACAACCAGCAGAGCCTCCCGGTCATCGCGCGATCATCTTTCCGCTTCTTAAACGCCCATGGCGATGTCATCTCCCAGGTTCAGGAGGAAGAAAAAAGAAGACTGCGCCGCAGAAATGAGGTGTCCAAAGAGCCTGCTATTCGACCGAGATTTTCAAGAAGCGCTATGTTTGGCTTCATGCTCACGGAGCTTTTTGCCCATGCATTGGTGCAGATTAATGACCCAGCAGGTCGCGCGGGACGGACCCAATCCTCTGTGCCAAGACGGCTCCGCAAAATCATTCTCACCCTGCCCTCGGCAACGCCTGTGCAGGAACAAGCGATCATCCGCTCACGCGCGGAAGGTGCACTTCGCCTCATATGGTCCATCCTCAAAATTAATCCTGAGCGCAGCCCCATTAGCGCCTTGCCAGAACTTGTGGTGGATTGGGATGAGGCAAGCTGTAGCCAACTCGTTTATTTATACACCCAGATCACCCAACGATTTGGCGGCGACCTTCGCGGCTATATGGAATTGATGGGCCGGGAACGAAATAATGCGCCATCCTTGCGTCTTGCCACGATTGATGTGGGTGGTGGCACAACAGATCTTATGATCACCACCTATGGAGAAGAGGGCAACCAGCTCCTTAAGCCCCAGCAAAATTTCCGGGAAGGATTCCGCACCGCAGGTGATGACATCATTGCCCAAGTTGTGGCCGATATTGTGCTTCCAGAAATACGCCGTTCCATGGAACATGCTGGTGGACGCCATTGCCATGAACGGATCATGGAATTGTTTGGGGGTGATTATGCGGGCATGGACGAACAATCCCGTCAGGCACGCCGCCAATATGGCCTCAGGGTCCTGACCCCACTCGCCGTTGCCGTCTTGGAGGCATGTGAACTTGCCCATAGCCATGAGCAAATGAACATCAAAGCTTCAGATGTTTTGGGCATGCGTGGGGAGGATGATGGTGCCAGCATAGATCTGCCCAGATCGATCATTAACTATCTCGACGGACCCGCGCGGTCTGCTGGCGCTGAAAATTGGACCATTGGCATGCTCCAAATTGACGTCGAGCGTGGTGCCGTTGATGCCATTATCCGCAATTGTCTTGCCCAACCCATTGGCAACATGGCCGAGGTCATTGCCCATCTTGGTTGCGATGTTGTGCTGCTCACCGGCCGGCCGTCACGTCTTCCCGCAGTGAGAAACCTCGTGCAGGAAATGCTGGTGGTGTCCCCGGATAGGCTCATATCCATGCACCGTTTCCGGGTTGATGGCTGGTACCCCTATCGTGATGTGATCACCAACCAAATCGGCGACCCCAAATCCACCGTGGCTGTGGGGGGAATGCTGCTTTCGCTTGCCAAAAATCGCCTGGCAAACTTCAAATTTGATACCGACAAATTATTGATGAAATCCACCGCACGCCATGTGGGCGTCATGAACCCATCGGGCATGATCCCTGTGGACCAGGTCATCTTTGCCGATATTGATTTGGACAAGGAATCCAGTGGTCAAGATGTGGAAGCCACCATCCAGATGTATGCCGCCAACCAGATTGGATTCAGGCAGCTCAAGCTTGCACGATGGACCACAACGCCCTTATACCGCATGGACTTTGCCAATGCGCAAATTGCCAACCGGCCCATGCCCCTCAAGGTCACCATCCGGCGTCGTGGCTCAGACCCAGACGCTGAGGGACAAGAGGAAATATTAAAGGCCGAGGCCATGAAGGAGGCCCTCGAAATCTCCGAAGTGGAGGATGCAGAAGGCAGCCCCTGCAAGCAGGATGATGTGCGCCTTCGGCTGCATACCTTAGGCCTTCAAAATGATTATTGGCTCGATACTGGCATCTTTCGGATGGCATGAAGGGGAACAGTGTGATGAACCAAACCGCAGAAAATTGTCATAAGGTCGCCGGCGCCGCCCAGGAGGCATTGCAATGGCTTCAGGTGGCCAATAATGCCGAACGTGTTGGCCCTGAGCTTCCTGCTGTGAAGCGTGACATCCAGCGACTTATGAGCCGTGCCCGCAAACTTCATACCGCATCCCAACGCAACATGTGCGCTGGGGTTTATGGGCCAAGCCAAGCCGGCAAATCCTTTCTGGTGTCTGTGCTTGCCCGACCACAAAATGGGCCACTTATGACCAATTTTTCCGGGTCCGGTGGCGTCCGAGATTTTATCAAGGAAGTAAACCCAGAAGGTGAGGGTGAATCGACCGGCCTGGTCACCCGGTTTACCATGCACCAGCCCAACACGCCTGAGGGTTTTCCGATCCAATTGCGTCTTCTTTCAGAAGCAGACATTGCGCGGGTGTTGATTAACACCTTTTTTAAAGATGGCGATATGAAGGTGGAAACGCCTCCGTCCGCCGAAGCCATTAACGAACTTATCACCGATTATCGCCCAAGGATGGTTTCAGGGATGGCCGGCCTCACCGCCGACGACATGCATGATATTCATGAATATGTGGCCAAAAATTTTGGTCAGGAAGCCTATGCTGCCCAATTGCGTGGTTATTGGGATGCAGCTGCAGAAATCGCACCGTCCCTTGGCCCAGCTGACCGTGGGGAATTTTTGTCCCTGCTCTGGGGTGGGCATGAGCCATTAACAGGACTTTTCCGTCGCCTTACCGAACATCTTTCAAATCTTGGCCACCCGGCAGAAATCTATTGCGGGTTCGATGCACTCTTCCCGAGGGAAGAATCCATCATTGATGTCAAAATGCTTGCTGGCCTCGACCATCCCAACGGCCACCAAACCGTGCAGGTTCGCGGACAGCAGGGGCCCCAAAGCATGATCCCCAAACCAGACCTCACAGCCCTCACTGCTGAATTGGTCGTGCCCATGCATGAATGCCCCTGGCCCTTGTTTGAACATACCGATCTGTTGGACTTTCCCGGCGCACGCTCTCGATTTAAAGAGCCAATCGCGAGGCGGCTTGAAGAGGGTGATAGCCCGCTGAAAGACATGTTCTTACGTGGCAAAGTGGCTTATCTTTTCGATAGGTATGTGGCCGAACAGGAGCTGACTTCCATGCTCCTTTGCATCCCAGATTCCAACTTGGAGGTTACCGACCTACCAGACCTGGTGCAGGAATGGATCACGGAAACCCATGGCGCCACACCCGAAGAACGCGGCAAGAGCGACTGCATCTTGTTTTTCATTCTCACCAAGTTCGATAAACATCTAGGGGATTCCGCGGGGTCTAGTGATGATGAAAAAACAAGATTTCAGCGCCGCATGGAAGCAAGCCTGATCGACCCCTTTGGCAAGATGACCAATTCATGGCCGAATAATTGGGCTGGAACCGAACGCTTCACCAATTGCTTTTGGTTGCGAAACCCGAATTATTTTGCCGAAAATATCATCGAATATGACACATCCACAAAGCGCGAGGTTGGTTTTCTTACGCACAAAATGGACCGCATCAACGAATTGCGGGATGGTTGCCTGAGGGCAGATGCTGTTCAACATCATTTCGCAGATCCTATGCGTGCCTGGGATGCCGCCATGGCACTTAATGATGGTGGCATCAGCTACCTGGTGGAAAAACTTACACCGGTCTGCAACCCATCAGTCAAAGCACGCCAAATCTCTGTTCAACTTGCCCGTGTGGCCACAAGTTTGGTCGATAAACTCGCGCCCTATTATATCTCTGATGATATGGAAAAACGCCTCACGGAAAAAAGACAGATGGCAGACCAATTGGTTGCGCTCATGAACAACAATTTTGCCCAAAATCGCTTTGGTTCCATGCTGGATTCGTTGATGGTTGACGCCAATGCTCTTTCTGACCGCATCGCCCGTCCTGCAGAGAATATACGTTTTGTGAACAGCAAAAATTCTGCCTCCGAAAGTGGTGCTGGGCAGGCTGGTGGGGTCAGCATTCCATTACCGGGCGGTGCGGCTGGCATTGCGCTGCCTGGCGCAGCAGCCTCGGTGGTCCTGCCAGGCAATGCAGCAGCGGTAACGGCTTCAGCAACATCTGCAAGCGACCAGGATGAGGCCAATAAAGTGCGTCAGCTTACGCGGCCAGAATTTTATGCCGAATGCTCCATGGCCGAATGGATTGATAATTTGCATGCCAATGAACAACAGAACAAATTGTTGGGCGACATAGGTTTTGACGGAACAAGCTACGGAAAGATTTCTGGGGAGTTGGTGGCCGCAGCAAGACGGATGAGGTTGCAGGACCAACTCCGAAAGGCATTTGAGGCTAATGCCGCTCGGTTTGGCCAAGATGCACAAGTCCATGCTGCCGCAACCGTAGGCTCGACCAAGATCAATGATTTTGTGGCAACCGCCAGCATGAATTTTGCCGAGGCAAACGAACGGGCGGACATCCCCACGGCCGAGGGTGGCAGCCGCAAGGCCTTTGCCCAAAATGGCCATCATGACAATGCAGATGATCTGCCCGAACAGCCGCGGGCTGATGCGGTCAATTACGCCACTGATTGGTTTTTTAGTTTTTACAAAGCCTGCGAACTCAATGCCATGGACAGCGATAGCGGAACAGTTGATGTGGAAGCCAACAGCAAATTGGGTGGCATCATCTCGGACCTGCGCCAAGGCATCACAAATTAGGGAAAATCATGACGGACACACAAATTGTTCCCAACCCGCAATATCCCTCAGGCGGCCATGCCATGCTGCAAGGAACCGGTCTTCCTGCGGGTCGCGTAAGCCTATCCATCAAGCGTAGGCTTGATGAACGCTATCTGGGCAATGATGGTTGGCAATCAGCCCCAACCCATCTTGGTCCAATGTCCATTGACGAACATGGCAATATTCCCATGGGGCCAGAAGTTGTTGATCACATGGAGGTGTACACAGCCCTCCAGATCACCATAAGTGGCGAAGATTTTTACTTGGAATGGCCCGACAACATCCTAGGCTCCCCGGCATTGGCTGGGCTCGGGGGAATTGGCATCACCAAGCCAATGACCACAACAGAAAAAGAGCCCGTTCTTCAAGCAAAAGAACCATTAATGACGCCAGAGCCTGAAGCTGAGCCTGAGCCTGAGCCAATATCAGAATTAGCTCCGGAACCGCCGGCAAAAAAAGCCCCCCCATTGGGCCTTATCTTGGGTGCCATATTGCTCACCTTAGCTATTGCCGCTGCCGTTTACTTCTTGGTCTTGCCTGAAACAACACAGAAGAATGCTGACAAACCAAAAGCACAAAGCAATCCCACAGCAGAAACCAGATTGACGTGCGACAGCGATCAATCACGTATCATGGGTGCCGAATTTGCTGACCAATTGGCACTTCTCCAATCTTGTTCTGGCACATTTGATGAAAACCTTGCCATGGGAATCGCAGAGAAGGGGCTTGCTTCTGGCAACCCAGATATATTGCTCGCCATGGCTCATTATTATGACGGGAAAATGGGGTTGCTTGGTCATATGGCTGATCCAGCAGATCTTGGAATTGCGCTTCGTTACTACGTTCAGGCAAATGACGCCGGTAACAAGGTGGCTGCTGAAAACCTTAAGGATGCCTGCAATCGTGTTGATCAGGCCAACCCGCTGCAGGCTGCGGCGGGCAAAAAATATTGCCCCGAAAATTGATGGAGTTGGGATCATGATGCGCCAAATTCTCGTTTGTTTCATGATGTTGGTCTTGGGGCTGCCAGCCATGGCCAGTCCTTTGTTGGTTGAGGGCAAAAAGCTTACCTACCAACGCATACTCACCAAGCCTGGTGCCGCAATCATGGCAGCGCCCAATGGCGCAAAAACGGGAATTTACCCACCCTTCCAAATTCTTTACGTCTTTGAGCGCAACGATGGTTTTGCCTTCGTAGGCCCTAATGCAAATGGATCTGGTGAAGGTTGGGTTAAGGAGTCGGAGATTGTCGATTGGAGCCAAAATATTGTGGCCAGCTTCACCAACCCGGCCAATCGCGACAGGCAGTTGTTGTTCGATAGCCAAGAAAACCTCAATGAACTTTTGCAGCATGAAGCCTATGCAGACATGCTCATCGC
>DKOD01000140.1 GCA_002469865.1 Alphaproteobacteria bacterium UBA7371
TGCACGGTGGGTGGAAGAACGCCTACCGATCTTTTCATTGCTTAATGATCAGGTAAACACATTCCCAACCCCGAAGAACCTTAATTATTGGTACACATTCGGCGGCATTCTGACCTTCATGCTGATGGTGCAAATTATCACCGGCATCGTGTTGGTGATGCATTATACCCCCCATGTGGATCATGCGTTCTTCTCCGTTGAGAAAATCATGAGGGATGTGAATTATGGCTGGTTGGTCCGCTATTTGCACTCCAATGGTGCCTCCATGTTCTTTATCGCTGTTTATATCCATATCTTCCGTGGTCTTTATTATGGATCATACAAAGCCCCCCGCGAGATCTTGTGGATCCTCGGCGTGATGATTTTGTTGGTTATGATGGCCACGGCGTTCATGGGTTATGTGTTGCCTTGGGGTCAGATGAGTTTCTGGGGCGCAACGGTAATCACCAACTTGTTCTCTGCATTCCCAGTTGTTGGCGAGAGCATTGTGACCTGGCTGTGGGGCGGCTTTGCCGTGGGCAACCCAACCTTAAGCCGTTTCTTCTCATTGCATTATCTCATGCCATTCGCACTCGCAGGTCTTGTGTTCCTGCATATTTGGGCTCTCCATGTGCCTGGCAACAACAACCCGCTTGGTGTGGATGTGAAATCCAAGGGTGACACCTTGCCCTTCCATCCATATTACACCGTAAAAGATGCTTTCGCGTTGACTGTGTTCATCATTTTCTTCGCATTATTTGTCTTTTATATTCCCAACTACATGGGCCACCCGGATAATTATATCCCGGCAGACCCCATGGTAACTCCTGCCCATATTGTTCCGGAATGGTACTTCCTGCCGTTTTACGCGATTTTGCGGGCTGTGCCTGATAAGCTGGGTGGTGTGTTGTTGATGTTCGGCGCCATTGCGGTTCTTTTCGTGGTTCCGTGGTTGGATACCTCCAAGGTGCGCTCAGCCAAATTCCGTCCCATCTACAAGCAGTTTTTCTGGGTTCTCGCCGCAGATTGTGTGTTGTTGGGCATTGTTGGCGCCAAGCCTGCCGAGGGTGTTTGGCTTGTGGTTGGTCGCCTGGCCACAGTTTATTACTTCCTCCATTTCCTTGTGATCATGCCATTGGTGGGGTTGCTGGAAAGGCCGAATCCGCTGCCAAAATCTATCGCCGAGGCGGTCTTGGCAAAGAAGCAATCAGCAGCTGCGCCTGCGGAATAACGAATTGAGGTTGATCATGATCAAAACGGCAGTAACCATCATGGCATTGGCCCTTTCCTCCGGGCCTCTGCTTGCCGCCGGTAAGTCCAAAGAAGCGAAAGAGGTTGAATTCTCCTTCGAAGGGCCGTTTGGAAAATTTGACAAGGCCCAGCTTCAGCGTGGCTTTCAGGTATACAACGAAGTTTGTTCTTCATGTCATGCCATGGAGCTGATGTATTACCGTAATCTTGGTGAGCCGGGTGGCCCCGGATTTTCTGAGGAGGCTGTTAAGGCCATCGCGGCGGAATATGAGGTCGAGGATGGTCCCGATAATGATGGCGAAATGTTCTTCAGGCCAGCACGGGCTTCCGACCATTTTGTTAAGCCATTCCCAAACAAGCAGGCTGCCATGTCTGCCATGGGCGGTGCATATCCAGTGGATCTTTCACTCATCACCAAGGCACGCACGGGCTATCATGGAACATTTAAGCAACTATCCGAAGGTGTCGGTGGTCCAGAATATGTTTATTCGGTGCTGACAGGCTATCAGGACGCCCCTGCCGATGCCGCTGAAGGCCCTGATGGAAAGTATTATAATCCTTATTTTGTGGCAGGTCCGTGGATTTCTATGGCCCCACCTCTGATGGATGATTTGATTGAATATGCCGATGGTACGCCGGCAACGACGTCCCAAATGGCCCAGGATGTGGCGGCATTTTTGGCTTGGTCAGCAGAGCCAAAGGCTGGTGAGCGCAAGGCAACTGGTCTGCGTGTGATGATCTTCTTGATCATCTTTGCCATCCTTCTTTACGCCTCTTACAAACGCTTGTGGCGCAATATCGACCACTGACATGGCACGCCTTGCTGTCATAGGTGGTTCTGGCCTTGCCGGGCTTGCGCAGCTCGGCGAGGCCATTCCTTTTGTGCCTCAGACAACGCCTTGGGGTGATCCTTCAGCAATTTTTTCTATGGCGGGCCAAGGTGATGATGCGGTGTTGTTTGTCGCTCGTCATGGGCCGGGTCACTCCGTTCCACCCCACCAGGTAAATTATCGGGCCAACATCGCTGCCATCAAATCCGCAGGTGTTGAGGAAATTATTTCGATCTCTGCAGTCGGTGGGTTGGTTGAAGAAGCGGCCCCAGGAACAATTGTGTTTGTTGATCAATTCATTGACCGCACCGTTTCTAGGCAAGCTACATATTTTGAAGATGGGGTTGTTGCCCATGTTTCCATGGCTGATCCTGCATGCCGAAGCCTTAGGGAGCGTTTGGTGGCATCAGCCACAGACGTTGGCTTAGATTACCTCTCCAAAGGCACCTACCTTGCCATGGAGGGGCCACAATTTTCGAGCCGTGCTGAAAGCATGATGTATAGGTCATGGGGTGCCACGGTCATTGGCATGACCAACATGCCCGAAGCACGTCTCGCTAGGGAAGCAGAGATTTGTTACCAAACAGTTGCCTTGGTTACTGATTATGATGCCTGGCGACCCCATGAAGATGCGGTGAGCGTCGAAGCAGTTCTTCAGGTTTTGAAGGAAAATGCCCAAAAGGCACGGCAATTGCTCAACGCGTTTTTCTTATCCCATCATCACGGACAATGCCAAGCAGGCTGTCGCCAGGCTTTGGATTATGCTGTGATAACTGACCCTCAACAGATTGATGATGCAACCAAAATGCGGCTGTCTCAAATCGCGCCAAGGAAGTTTTCATGATTGACTTGCATAGCCATATTGGCGCTGTTCCTGATTACCCAAAGCAGGGTATTATTTTCAGGGATGTCACAACGCTCATGCAACATGGTGATGCCTTTGCCCATGCGGTTGCAGAGTTAAAGAGGTTGGTGGCGGATGAGTGCCCCCAAAAAATAGTTGGTGTTGAAGCCCGTGGCTTTATTTTTGGTGCAGCCCTGGCTCAGGCCATGAACTTGGGCTTTGTGCCCGTTCGCAAGCAAGGAAAATTGCCCAGAGAAGTTCATAAAGCTTCCTATGAGCTGGAATATGGTCATGATGTTATTGAGGTGCATCGTGACGCCTTAGAGGCAGGCAATAGGGTTGTGGTGGTTGATGATTTGATAGCCACCGGTGGCACAGCCTTGGCATCGGGGCAATTGATGGAAAAACTGGGCGTGGAAGTCACATCCTATGCTTTTGTGATTGATCTGCCGGAGCTTGGTGGTGCCAACCGCCTTCGTGATGCTGGCCATCACGTTCATGCCTTGGTTCAGTTTGAGGGGCATTAATGAAAATTGCTGGCCGACATACAAGGTCTGTGTTTTTGGATGAACAAGGACGTGTATCGGTTTTTGATCAGCGTGTGCTTCCTTTTGAAATAAGAGAATATCCCTTAATTGATCTGTCCTCGGCCCATGATGCGATCATGCATATGGTTGTGCGTGGTGCCCCATTGATTGGCATCACGGCTGCATTTGGGTTGGCCCTCCATATGCGGGATGATCCATCGGACAAATCTGTTTTTAACGCTGCTGATTTTCTAAAGTCAGCGCGCCCAACTGCTGTGAATTTGGCATGGGCTGTTGACCTTATGGTCCAACACCTCATGGCATTGGACCTCAATGCACGCCATGAAGCTGCCCTCGAGCGAGCTTGGCAATTGCTTGAGGAAGATGTTGCCGTGAACCAGGCCATCGGCCAACTTGGTTTGGAATTAATTCGCAAGGTTTGTGCCCATAGGGGCCGTTGCCATATTCTCACCCATTGTAATGCTGGTTGGTTGGCCACTGGAGATTGGGGCACGGCATTGGCACCCATCTATATGGCCCATGACGAAGGGCTTCCTGTGCATGTGTATGCTGACGAAACCAGACCTCGATCCCAGGGATCACTTTTGACGGCTTTTGAACTGCATGAGCATGGCGTGCCCGTTGAGGTTATTGTGGATAATGCCGGCGGGCACCTGATGCAGGCTGGTGACATTGATATGGTCATTGTGGGCACTGATCGGGTGGCGGCCAATGGTGATGTGGCCAACAAAATTGGCACGTACCTCAAAGCCCTCGCGGCCAAAGATAACAACATACCTTTTTATGTGGCTTGCCCTCTAAGCACCATTGATCACGAGATAAAAGATGGTTGCCGTGATATTCCTATTGAAGAGCGCTCCCAAAATGAGGTGCTAAATGCGCCGGTATTAAGTGCCGGAAAATTTTCATGGTTGCCTTCAGCCACCTCGGGTGTCGGTGCCCGAAACCCCGGTTTTGATGTCACACCAGCAAGGCTTGTGACGGCGATCATCACCCAAAAGGGCATTGTGCCGGCAACAACCGAAGCCATTGCCAAGCTTGCTTAATTATTAAAGCGAAACAGCATCACATCACCATCTTTGACGACATATTCTTTGCCTTCAAGGCGGGTTTTTCCTGCTTCCTTGGCGGCAACTTCACTTCCAGCGGCCACGTAATCTTCAAAAGCTGTGGTCTCTGCCCTAATGAAACCTTTTTCAAAATCTGTATGAATAACAGCAGCTGCTTTGGGTGCCTTGGTGCCAGACGGAATGGTCCATGCACGTGCCTCCTTTGGTCCGCAGGTGAAGTAGGTGATGAGGTTCAAGAGGCCGTAGCCGGCCTTAATCATGCGGTCGAGCCCAGATTGCGCGAGCCCCAAAGATTGTAAGAATTCGTCACGTTCCTCATCATCAAGTTGTGCCACCTCTTCTTCAATCGCTGCGGAGATGACAACACACGGCACCTGCTGCTCTTTGGCCAATTGGGCAACCCGTCCACTTAATTCGTTGCCCGTTGCCGCTTCTTCTTCTCCAACATTGCACACATAAAGAACGGGCTTGATGGTGAGCAAACCAAGTTGGCCTGCAATCTCGGTTTCATGATCGTCGAGTTCTGCCTCTCGGGCCGGAAAACCATTATTTAAGACAGCGAGTATTTTATCCATGACGTCAGCCTGCGCCTTGGCTTCCTTGTCGCCACCGGTTGCTTTTTTGCGCAATGGAACAACACGACGCTCCAAGGAATCGAGGTCTGCAAGCATCAATTCGGTGCTAATGGTTTCTAGGTCGGCCAGAGGGTCAATACGGTTTTCCACATGGGTAATGTCGTCATTTTCAAAGCAACGAAGCACATGGGCGATGGCATCCATTTCCCTGATGTTGGCCAGGAATTGGTTGCCTAAACCTTCCCCTTTGGAAGCACCACGCACCAGACCTGCAATATCCACAAAAGTCATCCGCGCATTAATAACCTGTTTGGATGCGGCCAATTCGGCTAGTTTATCAATCCGTTGGTCAGGCACGGCAACATCACCTGTGTTGGGCTCGATGGTGCAAAATGGAAAATTTGCAGCCTGGGCTGCTGCTGTTCGGGTCAGGGCGTTGAATAGGGTGGATTTGCCCACATTTGGCAGACCGACGATGCCACATTTGAAGCCCATTTTTATTCCTTTCTGGACAGACCCAATTGCCGCAGGAGAAGGGCAATTTTGCCATCATTCTCCGGGGGCACAGTCTTTTGGTTTTGACTGGTTTGCGTTGAATTTTTTGCCTCTGGCTTAGCGTTATTCTTTGTTGCTGCCAAATGCTGGCGCAATTCATCATGGTTGCCGCGGATAAAAGCCCGTATGGCTTGGTGGTAATCCCCCATCAAGCCTTGAATGAGTTCGGTTTCAGCTTTGCTGAATTTGCCAAGGACATGGTTGGTCACCTTTCGGCGATCTCCTGGATGCCCAATACCTATGCGCAACCTATGATAATCGCCGCCAACATGAGCGTCGGCAGATTTTAAACCATTATGGCCTCCATGGCCCCCACCCAGTTTGAAACGAGCGCGACCTAGGGGCAAATCCAAATCGTCATGGATGACCAGGATGTCGTTTGGTTCCATGTCTTTAAAAAAGCGCAAAGCATCGCCAATGGATTGGCCAGATAAGTTCATGAATGTTTGTGGTTTAAGCAATAGGGCGCGACCATCGGGTCCTCGTTCATCAGCGGCAAGACCTTGAAACTTTTTGGACCAGTGGGGCGTTCCCCACTGGTCCAAAATGTCAAAGCCGATGTTGTGACGGGTGCCGTCATATTCCTTTCCGGGATTACCAAGCCCCACAATAAGTTTCATGCCATACTCCTGGCCGAAACCTATTCTTCGGCTACTTCTTCTGTGGTCTCTTCGGTGCCATCTGACATTGCGCCCTTACCAGAAATCGTTGCCACAGTGAAATCGCGGTCAGTGATGGTGGGAACGCAATTGTCAGGGAGATTAACCTCAGAAATATGGATCACATGGCCAATTTCCATGCCGGTAAGATCCACTTGGATTTTGTCGGGAATCGCTGTGGCAGGCACAGCCAATTCGACCTCATGGCGCACCACATTTAACGTGCCGCCACGCTTCAATCCAGGTGATGCTTCATGATTTAAGAACTCAACATTAACCATGATTTCAAGGGTCGCATTTTGTTTGATGCGCATGAAGTCCACATGGACAGGCATGTCATAGACAGGGTCCATCTGAACAGCTTTTGGCAAAACAAGATGGCTTTTGCCATCAACTTCCACCTTTAGGGTGCTCTTCAAGAACCCCCCGCGCCTGTAACGCTTATTCAACTCGTTAAATGCGAGGGTAAGGCTTACCGGTGGTTTTTTGTCGCCGTAAATAACAGCAGGGATTTTTCCTTCGCGCCGAAGTGTACGTGCGGCCCCCTTGCCGGTCACGTCACGGAGTTCGGCTGCGAGCGTATTGTCGTCGCTCATGCTCATGCTCCTTTAAGCAATAATACCTTGCCGATCGTTGCCTCCAGGGGTGTCGACAGATCGATATGCAAACAAGGTCTGGAAGGCGGTGCTTTACCCTAAGTGCCTTTTTTTGCCAAGGCCTCAGTCGAAGAGCACCGAGACCGATTGATTACCAGAAATCCTGCGCATGGCCTCACCTATCAAAGGTGCTGCACTGGCAATACGGATATTGGAAGCTGTTAGAACGGCTTGTGTGGGTTCGATGGTGTCGGTAAGCACCAATTCTTTGAGCGAAGATTGCGTGATCCGCTTGACCGCCTCGCCCGACAGAACCCCGTGGGTGATGTAAGCGCGTACATCTACAGCACCACGCTCCATCAAGGCATCTGCCGCATTGCATAGGGTGCCGCCAGAATCGACGATATCATCAATAAGAATGCATCGTTTACCGGACACATCACCGATGATGTTCATCACCTCCGATTCCCCTGGCCGTTCACGCCGCTTATCGACGATCGCCAAGGTGCTGCCAATACGTTCCGCAATATTTCTGGCGCGCACAACACCACCAACGTCAGGGGAGACGACAACCACATCATCAAAGCCGACATGGCGTCCAATATCATTGGAAAAAAGTGGTGCGGAAATGAGATTATCAACAGGGATATCAAAGAAGCCCTGAATTTGGCCCGCATGCAATTCCATGGTCAAAACCCGGGTTGCCCCTGCTTTGGTGATGATGTCAGCGACAAGCTTTGCGGAAATGGGGGTTCTGGGACCAGGTTTTCTATCCTGACGGGCATACCCAAAATAAGGGATTACCGCAGTGATGCGCTTGGCCGATGCCCTCTTTAATGCGTCAATGCAAATCAGCATTTCCATCAGATGATCATTGGCAGGGAAGGATGTTGATTGGATAACGAACACATCCTCACCACGGACGTTTTCTTGGATTTCGACAAATACTTCCATGTCGGCGAACCGCCGCACAACAGTTTGGGTGAGGGGGGTGTTCAAGAATTTGCCAATATCATTGGCCAAGGGGCGGTTGGAATTGGCACTAACGATTTTCATGAATCACCCCTTGAGAAAAAACGGCCCCGTGCAAGTATCAATCCCACCCCGATGGCGCAATCACTTTAACCTGGCCAGCCAATAACCGCCACCTGCCGGCCGGTTTGGCCATTGAGATGGTGGGTGGCAAATCTGTGGGAGAAGTGGTGCGCCTGATCGGTATAGGTGCAAGACCCTGATACCCATATATCGCGTACCCCTGATTGCCGTAACATCATGGTGGCGGCTTGCTTGAGGTCCACATGCCAACGGCCAGTTTGAAAATGACGAAACGCACAAAGTTCACGGCATGGTTCAGGCATGGCATCGACGACTTCCTCGCCGACCTCAAATGCACCTGGCCCAATGGCTGGGCCAATGGCCACGGATATGTCTTCAGATTGGAGCCCATCTTTTTGAAAGCGCTGAAGCATGGATTCGAGAATGCCTCGGGCAAACCCACGCCATCCAGCATGGGCGCCACCAAGAACCCCCTCGGCTTTATGGGCAAACAAAACAGGCATGCAATCGGCTGTTTGGATGGCAAGTCCCACGGATTTTGGTGGGTTGTAGACGGCATCAGCAACCACATGATCTGAGGGAAGGTGATCACTTAGGTCCAAAATTTCCGTGCCATGCACCTGGCCTGGATGGATAATGTTGTTGATGCCCAATTGGGCGGCAATCAAGCTTCTGTTTTTTTGAACATTGGCTTCGTGATCTTGTGTGGATCTGCCAATATTAAGGCTGTCATAGGGTGACGGAGAAACCCCGCCCAAACGGCCAAAGAAGCCATGGGCAAAAGGCGCATCGGACCAAGAGGGGTTTTGTTCGCAGGGAATCATGGCATGGCTCCGGCGGCGGCATGGACGAGAAAGCATTCACCCATATGATCTTTTTGGGCAAGCATCTTGGCTTCATCGCGAAGATGTTTTTGCTCATTGGGCTTGGTTGCCAATTGCTGGGCCAAGCGTTCCTCCAAACCACAGGCGTTCAAAAAATCACCCTGGGTTATGGGGGGGTGGGTCATTAGCCCCTCATGTGCTGCATCATCAACGAACATGCGAAAGTCAACGTTATAAGTGATATCGGTGAGGCCAGGTTGTTCAAAAATACCCGTCACTTCATGTTGGTGGAAACCTCGAATTGATGGGCTGGTGCGGGGTGCGATTTGTCCATAATCGACAATCAAAACCACCCCGCCATGAATCCGCAGCATGGAATGAATTTCTTGTGAGATGACATGGCTTTGGGGGCTGTGCTCAACCACCATATTGCCCTGGGCATAAGGCGGGATGTGATGTGCAGCAATGGGATAAATATTGCGCGTAAAGCCCAAATTCTTTTGTTGAATACCAACAAGCAATTCATGATAGCCACCCTGATCAAACTCAAAAAGGCGCATGGGTAAGGCATCAAAAAATTCATTGGCCATCAGCAACATAGGTCGCGTGGGGTGGATTTTGCCCACATGGTCATGATGGATGGGGTCATATGCAGCCAAACGTTCTTTTTGCACCAAGCGCAGATGGGGTGAGGTCTCCACCAAATGGAGCTGACGCATTTTGCCTGGATGAAAGCTGTCTAAGGCGCGGATAAGCAGCCGCGACAAGCGCCCGCTTCCCGGCCCCAATTCCACAAGATCAAATTCAGGCAGTTCAAGATTGGTAACCTGTTGGGCAAACCAGGCGCCTAAGAGGTCACCAAATAAGCTTCCCAATTCTGGCGCCGTCACAAAGTCTCTACGGCTGCTTAGGGGGTTGGAAGAAATATAATATCCATGCTCAGGATGTTGCAGACAGAGCGACATATATTGGTCCAGCCCCATGGGGCCATGCGCATTGATGTGGCGCATGATGATGGGTTGCAGGGGGCTGCTCACGTTGCCTTGCAAAATCGTGGGGCCAGCAAAATAAACCCTATTCCCGCGATAATCATGGGAATAGACAGAAGCATGCCCATGGTTAGGCCTCCTTCACCAAAAAGCAAAAATCCAAGCTGCGGATCTGGTTCGCGATAAAACTCACCTATGATGCGTCCAACACCGTAGCCAATCAGGAAAATTCCCGTGAGTAAGCCCACCTTGTGATGGGCGCCAAGCAGACGTGCAATCGCCAAAATAAGCAGAAGAGCAATGCCCTCTAATGCGGCCTCATATAGCTGGCTCGGATGCCGGAATTCCAAGGAATTATTAGGGCCTGATGGAAATGGGACCGCCCAACTCCCATCATGGAGGCGCCCGTATAATTCTCCATTGATGAAATTTGCAATGCGTCCAAAAAACAACCCGATGGGTACAGCGGGTGCAATCACGTCTCCCACCCTGAAGGCATTTAACTTCTGTTTTTGGCAATAGATGATGATGGCAATGATGACGCCGATCATTCCTCCGTGGAAGGCCATGCCTCCCTTCCAGACCATGAAAATCTCTAAAGGGTGATCCAAATAATAAGGTAGGTTGTAAAAAAGCACGTAGCCAAGTCTGCCGCCAAGAACGACGCCCAGGGCGATCCAGGACAGCAAATCGTCTAGTTGTGTTGGGGCGATGACATTTGGTGTTCGGCCCGCCAAGGCTCTTGCATAACCCCAGCCCACCACCAAGCCCGCCAGATAGGCAAGGGCGTACCAGCGGATATCAATGGGGCCTACGGATAGCGCAATAGGGTCGATCAAGGGATAAGTAAACATGAGGACACCTTGAAATCAGGGACAAACGGGCTCATTTACTTGGTTAAGACCATGATTGTCTGTCTAATAGCAACCAGCCAAAAGAGCTTACCAAATATGCATGGGGCTGAGTTCAAGCAACCTAATGATGAAAGGGCGCATTCATGCAAAACCGCAACCCATTTTTAAATGATATGTCCCGCATGGCTGGCGATGTCATGGGCCTTGCCAAAGGCATGCGTGACGAGGTGGAGGGCATGGTCCGTGCCCGGTTGGACGATTATCTTGCGCGGGAAGGACTTGTCAGCCGTGATGATGTTGACGTTCTGCATGAGCGCATCGCGTTGTTGGAAAAAAAGTTAGAAGAATTGCAGCAACAGATGGCCGATTCTCAAAAATCGGCCAAAAAACCATCGACAAGAAGCAGGCCGACTTCAAAAAAACAAGAAAATTCAGATAGTTAAATATTCATCTTTTTTTTGTTTTTTAGCGGGCCAAATTCAGGCACCAATAAAGAGGCAGGCACGGCAATTGCCTGTTCTTTTAAGCGAAAGGGAGCGGGGATGACCCACCCAAATGACGCATTTTATCCTAGGCTCCCGGGGGCATGCTGCCCCGGCGAGCCTTTTTTATTGGAGGCAATGGCATGAGCACCGCCCTCGACGAACTCGAAACGTCCCTAAGCAACCCCATTGATATGATTGAATCGGCTTTGGACGCCCAAAATTGGCCTGTGGAGCGTCTTTGTGAAGATGAGCTGACCATCACGGTGACCGGTGATTGGTGTGAGCATGCCATGTCAGTATCCTGGAAGGATGAAATGGAAACACTTCATTTGGCTTGTGCTTTCCGTCTGACTGATGAAGGCCAAGAGCTTGAAACGCACAAAATGGCCGATGTGCACGAATTGTTGGTTCGGGTGAATGAGCAACTTTTGCTCGGTCATTTTGATCTTTGGCGTGAGGAACAATCCGTGGTTTTTCGCCATGGGCTTTTGCTGCATGCTGGGGGCACTTCCGCGGAGCAATGGGAATGCTTGCTCCAAATTGCGGTGGAGACATGCGAGCGTTTCTATCCTGCATTTCATTTGCTGATATCGGGTAACATGAACCCTCTCGATGCCATGACGGCGTCAATGTTTGAGACCCACGGCGAGGCCTGATGCGTCTTTTGTTGGTTGGTGCTGGCCGCATGGGCAGCGCCATGTTGCGGGGTTGGCTCGCCTCTTCTGCCCATGAAATCCATGTCCTTAGGCCTAGGCCTAAGGCTTGGCTTTCTGATTTTGAACGGGATGGCCTGGTGCTGGGTTACGATGAGGCTGCGGCATTATCGGGCTTGTCCTTCGATGCTGTGATTTTGGCTGTTAAGCCACAATTAATGCCCGAGGTGTTGGACGAATTGGTCCCACATTTGGCTTCTATTAACATGTTGCTGTCGGTGGCGGCTGGGTTGGAGCGGCCCTTTTACCGCAAATATTTCCCCCATGCAGGCCATGTTATACGTGCCATGCCCAACACACCATCTGCGGTCGGTGATGGAACAAT
>DKOD01000064.1:0-7291 GCA_002469865.1 Alphaproteobacteria bacterium UBA7371
CTCATGCGCGAGGTCAAGAAGCCAGGCCCTGACCAAGCCCGACACCAACATAATTTGGGGCTTATCTTTGAGCAGCTTGGGGCACAAACCAAAGCCATGTATTGGTTGAAGCAAGCCTTTCAGCACGGACATCAACGTTGCCGTGCTGGCATGGAGCTCATTCGTTTGCATCTCCAAGATGGTGGCCTGGATGAAGCCCATATGATTGCCAATGACATCGCTCAGGACCTCACCGATCAAGGTGATCTTCTGGCTTGTTATGAATTGGCTGTTTTGGCCGGTGATGAACAATTGGCCCGGCTTTTGGACCAAAGGCTCAACCAATTGGGAAGCCACACCCACCGACTCAATGGCCTCAAGGCACCCATCGGCCGCCCCAAGGGGGCCCTGCCGCTTAGGCCTAAAAAAATTCAAGCTTAACCCGACACCAACCGGAAGGATTTGCGGTAGGCACCAGGCTCATCACGCAAATTTTGACTCACCTCCAAATGGCGCCTGAACTCATCCTCGGACATCACACCCACGTCCGCTGTGGGCTTTAATTGTTCACCAGGCACGGGGACCATCTGCGCCACCGGTGTTCCTTTGGGGATGACACCTTCAAAATCCACAGCCAACATGGCTGGGAAATGCACCAATCCATGGGCAAAATGATGGGCATCCACCATCCCAGTAATCGTCTGAAACGGAAGCTCAGCCCTATTATGGGGGTGGGTAAATAGCGCAAACCAACCAGGCGGCATGGAAATGGCAAAGAAATTCAAAAACTTGAGCGCCATTTGGCCTTGATCAAACGGGCTATCCTTTAATTGCTCAACCGCATGAAGCGCGACGGGGCTGCGTGGGTGGCTGGAATCGTCAACAGCCGGCACGCCTTCATCCCAACGAACCCAACCATCCTCAATGGTGATGTCAGCTTGTAGGAAGAACAAAAAACCGGCCTGCATGGCATCCAGAAATGGTGGGCATTGCTTCAGGGTGCGCAAGGCATGGCCACCGGTAAAATCCGTCGCGGCCTCATTGGGCATGTCACGCAACCATTCAGGCAGATGCTGGCGGGCCGGGGCCGGGGCGATCAAATCATGCTCCATGCCCGGCAGACAGGAGAAACGAACGTCTATGGTTTCCATCACTTATTCCGTTGGCGAAAGCGGTAGGTATAGATGATAGATATTAAAATGGTGAGGCCAACAAAAATCACGCCGAGTGCGTTGATCACCGGCGTGTGCACACGGCGTGCCTCTTGCACAATCTGGGTGGTCAGGGTGCAGGAACCACCAATAGAAAACACCGTGGTGTTGTAATTTTCAAAACTCATCAAAAAGGCGATCACGGCCGAGGTGGCAAGCGCCGGCACCAGGAATGGGAGAAGGATTTTGCGGAAGGCGAAGAAAGGTGAGGCCCCCAAATCCATGGCCGCATCATCAAGCGCCCCATCATGGCGCTGCAAGCGCGCCATGATGATCAGCATGGGGTAGGAAGCAATGAAACTTAATTGCGCCAAGGTGGCGGTAAACAGCCCACCTTCAACACCCACCTCGCGCCAAAGAATAATGGTGGAAATCCCCAGCACAATGCCCGGTGTGAGCATGGGCGTGACAAGGATTGGATATAGCGCCCCACCAATTCTGCTGGCCGTGACCCGGAGTATCAAGGCCGCAGATAAGCCCATCAACACCGCCATGGGGGTGACGATTCCAGTCAAGATGAAGGAATTACCCAGACATTGGCGCAAGGTCCTGTATTCCCGATCCATCGCCAAATCCACAAAATGCTGGAAGGTAAAACCCTCCCAATTCATCACTGATGGCGGCGATGCCTGATTAAATGCCGCCAACATCATCAAGATGAGGGGCGCAAACATGAAAGAAATGAACACAAAAACATAAGCCCGCAGCGCCCCACGATCTTCAAATTTAAGGGCCGGCATCACAAACAGCGCGAAGATCAAGATCAAAGCCGCCAGCACACCCAAAAGAAGCGAAATCATGTCCATCAGCGTGCCAACACCCGCAGGTTGATGCCAAAAAGCCTGAGGACCACAAAAACAAAAATGATGGAAACCAACAGCAAGGTCACAGAATAGGCCGAGCCACTTCCCCAATTGCCGGATTCAAAAAATTTGTCATAGGTAAGCTCGGTGAACCATTTTTGGCCCTTACCTCTTGAAATAATATAAGGGACCGACAAAGACCCCACGGCCATCATGAAGGTCATGATGCAGCCCACCGCCATGCCCGGCAGTGCATGAGGGGCGATGATCCTCCAATGGGTTTTCAGGGGCCCTGCCCCCAGATCCCTGGCGGCCTCGATCTGGCTACGATCAAGGGTGGAAAGGGTGTTGTAGATTGGGAAGACCATGAACAGAATGAAGGTATAGACCATCACCAAAAACACTGAGCCTGGCATGTTGGTCCAGGCAATGGCAGCTTCCAAGGGAATTAGACCTAACTTGTCCAAAAGCCTATTGAGCATGGCCTTGGTGTCGATGATGGCAAGCCAGGCATAAATCCGCATCAATTCATTCACCGCATAGGGAATCACGAGCGCCAGGAAGAGTGCTGAGCCAGCTTGCATCCGCGACAAACCACTCAAGGCATAGGCAATGGGGTAGCAAACCATAAGACCAATAATGGTCACACAAAAAGCAGAAATAATTGTTAACAACAGGGAGTTTCTTGGGATCTCGCGGTCGAAAATGGTAAGGTAGTTGTCGATCCCATAGACAAAGGCTTCGGCCTCTTCTTTTTCCAAGCGAAGGACATCATTTTGCAGCTGCGCCAATAATTGTTCGGCAATGACCTTTTGGTCTGCCAAAGAAAGGCTGTCATCTTCAACCACCGGCTTTCCTGAGGACAAAAACCGATCACAAGCACCCATGGCCGCGGCATTGTTGGTGGCCGATGGCGCCGCCATCACGCTGGCCGATGGGGCCATCATGCTGGTGGCCGATGGAATACCTTGGCCCAAACCGCCACCGTCATTTTTTCCATATTTGAGGTCAAATTTGATTTCCGAGAGGCAATTGCTGGCCCGGTCCTTATCCTCCCCCACAACAGCCAATTCCGTTTGCCAGCGTTCCGGTTTGAAGGAAAATTCCAGCAGCATGGCATAGGATGCACCGATGAGCACCAACACCCAGAAAGAAACCGCCAATAGGGCAATTACTCCAATGACCGGACCATAATGGCGCATCACGGCTGGTGTCATGCAGCATCTCCGTCGATGGATGCCGCCAATTCACTTCTGGGCAGTGCCAGGGCATGCTCCGCATCAACCACAAACCGAACATGATGACCAACGGAAAGAACACTGCGGCCGGGGATTTCAGCATGCCAGGAGATGGCGCCATCATTAATGGTCATTTGCGCCTGGGCCCCTTCCATGGAAATATTCTCAACCCGGCCGGCACGTTCGCCCATATCGGTGATCAAGATTTGCTCCGGGCGTACGAACAGATAAGCATCTTGGCCGATCTCTAGGCCCGTGCCTGCCCGGGCGCGCAAGCTTCCAAAAGGCCCGGTCAGCTCCGCCATGGGGCCATCCCTTTGCACAACCCTGGCAGGCAAAATATTGGATGCCCCCACAAAACTTGCCACGAACGCATTTTGGGGCTGGTGATAAACCTCCCTTGGGGTGGCTATCTGTTGGATGCGCCCTTCATTCATCACAGCCATGCGGTCCGACATGGCCAAAGCCTCACCCTGGTCATGGGTGATATAAATAAAAGTGACACCGGTTTTTTGCTGAATGCTGCGCAACTCCGCGCGCATATGCTGGCGCAATTTGAGATCAAGAGCCGACAAAGGCTCATCCAACAACAACACCTCCGGGTCCACCGCCAAGGCCCGGGCAATGGCCACACGCTGGCGCTGCCCACCTGAAAGTTCACCAGGTCTTTTGTCCCCCTGGCCAGTGAGGGCCACCAATTCCAACAATTCGTCGGCGCGTTTCAAACGTGCGGCACGACCCACCCCCCTGGCCTCTAAGCCAAAGGCAACATTGTCGCGAACATTCATCAAAGGAAATAACGCAAGTGATTGAAAGATCATGGCCGTGGGTCGCCGGTTGGCGCGCAGACCTGCCATGTTCTTGCCACCAATGAGCACCCGACCGCCCGATGGCTCCAGAAACCCAGAAATCGTCTTGAGAATGGTTGTCTTGCCACATCCTGAAGGTCCAAGAATGGAGAAAAACTCACCATCTTCAACCGTCAAACTGGTCGGATGAACGGCTGTAAAATCGCCAAATTTAACCGATAAATGTTCCAGAGATACCGACTGACCGCGTGCAAGGGTCATGGAAAGCCTCCAAATAGGATGACCGCCGCCCCAAAAGGACGGCGGTCGGGTCCATTTTCTGTTTCAGATCAGGCGTTGGTGATCTGTTCCACAAATTCGTTACGAACGGCCGCAAAATATGGGGTATCTGCCTGCCACCACCACATGTTGCCGAGAACATCGTTGGTGTATACATCGCCGAACTGCTTCTTATATTGCGCGCTGGTAAATTCAGAGGCGCCAACAACGGCAGAGTTATAGCCAGTGTTGTTGGACAACATGCCGCCCATTTCAGGGGTGAGCATGAAGTTCACAAATTCATAGGCCTGCTCAATATTTTCTGCACCCGATGGAATACCCACCGAATCAAGCCATGTGATGATGCCTTCTTTTGGGGCGCGGTATTTGAAATCGCTATTTTCTTGGTTGAGGAGAAGACCGGTTGTGTCCCAGGTCTGACCAACAACACAGCCAGCATCAGAAAATGCGCTGGTGGCTTCGGTGGCATTGTTCCAGAAAGCACCAAAGTTTTCTTTATGTTCGATCACAAATTTGGTGATTTCTGACATCACGCGGCGCATGTCGTCTTCTGACTTATAGACGTCGAGCATGCGGTTGGAGTTCAACTTACCCATGGCGTCGAGGTAAAGGCCGGTTCCAAACAGCACAGACTTCTGGCGAAATGCAGCCTTGCCCTTGGCTTCAGGTGACCAAAGAGCCCCGAAAGAAAGGTCATCACCGGAAAGATCCATTTGCTTGGCATTGAACGTCAAGCCTTCGGTGCCCCAATTGAATGGAAGCAAGAAACGCTTGCCATCCTTCACGCCGCCCAACTGAATGGAGTCGCGAACAAAGGATGGGATGATGTTGTCGATGGCAACCTTGTTTTCATCAAGAGGCATCAACCAAACACCATTAGGCGCGTCTTTGTTGTCATAACCTGCACGGTTGGTGATGGATGGGAAGATGACGTCAAAGCCCTTACCCTGGGAAGCTTGGAGCTTCTGCTCTGCTTCATCATTGGAACCATAGGTGGAAAGCTCAACCTTGATGCCAGTCTTGCTTTCAAATGCTTCAATTATGTTGGCCTGCACATAATCAACCCAGGCAAAAACGCGAACGCTGCCGGATGAGGCAAAAGCCTTGCTGGACAAAATGGCGGGGGCGGAAAGCGCGGTGGCTGAGGCCACGGCACCTTTGATCGCAGAACGACGGGTGATGTTCATGATGGACTCTTTCAAAAATTGGAAAACTAAGTGGGCAAGATTTGCCCAAAGTTCAACTACCCCAGTTTTGTGAAGTTTTTATGAAGCGGGCATACAAATGTTAAAAATATTTGGCCCTCAAGAATTGCAACAGCTCTTGCCTAGGGCCATGAAATTCCTCTGGACCCTTGGGTCCAAGCCTCGTATTGGCATAGCCCCGTTCCAAATTAACCAGCAGGTGGGACATGCCAAGTTCCAAAAGGCGGGCATGTTGTTCTGGATCTGGTTGTGTTTGGAACTCTATTCCCTCTTCTTTTTGGTAACATAATGCTGCTTCACCAGGCTGCAGAACGATCTTGGATGTGGGCGTTTTGAGGACCTGCATCAGGCATGCCTCGGACGGTTTGTCCAGAATGGATTCAAAAAACATGTCTTCTTGCAGGCGATAATCAAACATCCAATTCACATACGGTCGGCCGGCAAAAGGCGCCCCTTCCACCGCAGCACGAAGCGAAACCCCTGCCACATCTGCAGGAACATCAAGGCCCAGATAATCAGCCAGCGTCGCCATCACATCCACATTTTCGGTGAAGCCATGAATTTTGCGGCCCTTATCGACATCCATGGATTTGGGCGGCTTGATGATCAAAGGGATATGAAAGGCCTGATCATAAAAGCCCATTTTGCCCCAAAGGCCATAATCACCAAGCATCTCACCATGGTCACAAGTGACGATAATTAAGGTGTCGTCATAGATGTCTTGTGCTTTGAGGCAATCCATGACCCGGCCCAAATGATGGTCCACTTCACTGGCAAGCCCCATATAGACACGGCGCATGGCCAGCACATCATCCGGCGTTAACCGGGCCATGTCGATGGCTTCATCATAATAATCCGTTGATTGGGCCTGGAATTCACGCCATGCAAGCTCGAAGGGCACGGGCTTGTCAGGCAGGCCTAAGGCTGGCCCTACCGCACCATCATACATGTGGTGATAGGGTTCCGGTGCCACCAATGGGGGGTGTGGACGCAAAAACACAGCATGGGCAAATAAATCTTCATCCCGCCCAAATACCTGCAAAAAATCGATCAAACTGTCGGCCATATGGGCCGTGTCGGAATGGGCTGCATCATAATGGGCTGGGCTGTCTGGGAATGCAGCGCCGGACGCCCCAACATGGGCATAAAGTGACGAAGGAGCGGCATCGCCCACGTCAAAACCGGCCTGCTCCAATTTCCAGCGCCAATGAAAAAGCATGGATTCGTTATGATCCATCACCTGATGGAAACCTGGCATCACCCCTTCATAACTTTTGAGCCTGGCATCATCTGACGCCATGGATGCTGGGTCGGCTGAAGTATCGGTATAGCCAAGCAATTGTGGCCTTAAACCTGCATCACGTGCCAAGGAGGCAATATTTTCAAAGCGCCCATGCAAGGGAGCGCCGTTATAGATGGAGCGGTGGATTTGGGGGTAAAGACCCGTCAACATTGACGTTCGGGAAGGACCACAGGGCGCTGCCACGGCGTAATGCTGCAGAAAGGAAACACCTTCAGATGCCAATTGATCAAGATGCTGCGTTTTCATGGTCGGGTGGCCCGCATAGCCCAAAAAATCACCACGCCATTGATCAACCGACAAAAAAAGCACCCGCATGTTTCATTCCCCAAAAAACAGATAACAAAAATTGCATCAGCTTGATGACATTGTTGTGACATTTTTGATCTTGGCGATCTGTTAAGAAAACCCATGTTAAGATTGGAGAAACATTGAGGAATAGCGGCCATGGCTTTTGCAGAACATCT
>DKOD01000064.1:7672-13817 GCA_002469865.1 Alphaproteobacteria bacterium UBA7371
CGCCCCATGGCGGTCTTGGGCATGGGGTGTTTTTGGGGGGCAGAGCGGATTTTCTGGAAAACCCCCGGCATCACCGCGACCTCTGTTGGTTATGCCGGTGGGCAGAAAGAAAATGTTGATTACCGGTTGGTATGTGGTGGGGCCACGGGCCATGCCGAAATCATCACCGCCCATTTTGATGACAGCCAGATTTCCTATGGGGACATCATCCGCATCTTTTTCGAAAACCACGACCCCACCCAGGGCAACCGCCAGGGCAATGACATTGGCAGCCAGTATCGTTCCGTCATCATGCCGCTTGATGATGCACAAGAACAGGTGGCACGCGGTTTACTGGCGGATTACAACCAAGCCTATTTGGAAAAAGGTTTTGGCCCCGTGACCACGCAAATACTCCCCATTGGCCCGATTATTCTGGCCGAAGAATACCACCAACAATATCTGGCCAAAAACCCCAACGGATATTGTGGCATTGCCCCCACGGGCGTGTCTTTGAAGGCATGATTAAGGCCACCATCTTCTTCACCGCCATGGGCGTTTTGTGCTTTGGGCTGGATTTGCTGGTCACGCCCCTACCCCCATTGGGGGGTTGGGCTTATGCAATATTTCCAGAGGGTTTTCCCGTTCTGCAACCAGCGGTCGAGCGCCACATATCCCCTTGGATCTGGGAGGCTTTGTTGCAGCCAATTTTTGTCCGCCCGGTCACTTTTTTATTCTTCGTTCTGGCATTCATTTGCGCCATTTTGGCGGGCATCTTCTACCTATTCAATCGTCCGAACGTAGGGCGGCAATAAAGGCTTCCTGTGGGATTTCCACCCGACCAAATTGGCGCATCTTTTTCTTGCCGGCCTTTTGCTTGTCCAAAAGCTTACGCTTACGCGAAGCGTCACCACCATAACATTTGGCGGTCACATCCTTGCGCATCGCACGGATGGTTTCCCGGGCAATGATTCGACCACCAAGGGCTGCTTGGATTGGGATCTGAAAGAGATGCTGTGGGATCAAATCTTTGAGTTTCTCGCACAAAACCCGGCCACGATCTTCGGCACGCTCCCGATGCACAATGGTGGCCAATGCATCAACCGGCTCGGCATTCACCAGGATGGACATGCGCACCAAGTCACCCTCCTGGTAGCCCTTCATCTGGTAATCAAAACTCGCATAACCACGGGTGGCTGACTTCAGCTTGTCGTAAAAATCAAACACCACCTCATTAAGCGGCAGGTCATAAACAACCATGGCCCGGGAGCCGGCATAGGTAAGGTTGGTTTGCACGCCCCTTCGGTCTTCACAAAGTTTTAAAACGGCGCCCAAATAATCATCAGGCACCAAAATGGTGGCCGATATCCATGGCTCAGATATGGAATCAATTTTGACCACTTCGGGCATGTCGGCGGGGTTATGCAATTCTTCTTCGCTGCCATCGGTCATGGTCAGGCGGTAAATCACGGACGGTGCGGTGGTGATCAGGTCAAGGTCAAATTCCCGCTCAAGCCGCTCCCGGATGATCTCCAAATGCAACAGGCCCAAAAACCCACAACGGAACCCGAAGCCCAAGGCTGCAGAGGTTTCCATTTCATAATCAAAACTTGCATCATTAAGGCGGAGCTTTCCCAGCGCGGAACGAAGGGATTCAAATTCCGATGAATCCACCGGAAACAGGCCACAAAACACCACAGGCTGGGCTGGCTTATAGCCCTCAAGGGGAACCTCACAGGGATTTTTCTCATGGGTGATGGTGTCGCCCACCCTGGTGTCAGCCACTTCCTTGATGGAGGCCGTCATGAAGCCGATTTCCCCGGGGCCCAAGCTGTCAACCATCAACCCCTTAGGCGTCAGCACGCCCACGCGGTCTACTGGGTAGGTGGACCCATTGGACATGAAGCGCACCCGATCACCCTTTTTGATGACGCCATCAAACACCCGAAACAACACCACCACGCCAAGATAGGCATCATACCAACTATCCACCAAAAGCGCTTTTAATGGCTTGTCAGCCCCGGCGGTTTTGGGGGCCGGCAAGCGCTCCACAATGGCCTTGAGAACTTGATCCACATTGAGCCCGCTCTTGGCAGAAATTTCCACCGCATCGGAAGCATCAATGCCAATCACATCCTCAATTTGGTCACGCACCTGGGCTGGCTCGGCAGCCGGCAGATCCACCTTGTTCAAGACAGGTATGATCTCATGATCGTTATCGAGGGCTTGGTACACATTGGCCAAGGTCTGGGCTTCCACCCCTTGGGAGGCATCCACCACCAACAAAGATCCTTCACAGGCCTTCAAAGAGCGCGACACCTCATAGGCAAAATCCACATGGCCAGGTGTGTCAATCAGATTGAGAAAGTAGGTTTCGCCGTCGACATGTTTGTAAATCAAGCGCACGGTCTGGGCCTTGATGGTGATGCCCCGCTCCTTCTCGATATCCATGGAATCGAGAACCTGATTGGACATCTCCCGTTCGGAGAGGCCACCGCACATCTGGATCAAGCGGTCAGCCAGGGTAGACTTGCCGTGGTCAATATGGGCGACAATGGAAAAATTCCTGACGCGGCTGACCTCTTCCATCAATAACCAACTCCAAAAATCATCTGTTTCAAGCTGTTATGGATATAGGAAGCTTGGCCCCGGGCGCAATGCTTGGTTAGCCCCTAAGACGGCCACCGGTTGACGCACCAACCTTCTCAGCCACCTTGTCCAAAAGCGCAGCAATATCTTCATCGGTGAGCGATTTGTCCTGGGGCTGCAAGGTGAGCCTGATGGCGAGGGATTTTTCATCAACATCAAGGGCACCGCCGGTGAAGACGTCAAAAATAGCCACCTCGGTAATGAGTTGCTTATCGGCCGCCTTGGCCGCACGAACCACGTCGCCGGCGGGAACATCTTTGGCCAGAATAAAGGCCATGTCCTTGCGTAAGCTTTGCAATTCTGGACGGTCAAGCTTTGCCCTATTGGTGCCCTTGGATTTGGGCAAGGGGATTTGATCGAGGAACAAATCCACCACCATCACCCGTTGGGTTATGCCAAATGATGCAAGAACAGCAGGATGCAATTCACCAAAACAACCAAGCTTATTTTTGGGGCCAAGCGACAGGTAACCAAACCGTCCTGGATGGTAGCAATCCGCATCGCCACCAAGGAGCATAAGGTTGGCCGTGGGCACCGCCATATCCCCCAACATGGCCTCAGCCAAAGCCTTGGCGTCAAAAACATCCACATCACGGCTTTCACCATGCCAGCGATCGGGGCGCTTTTTGCCAACCAAGATGGCCGTAAAATGCTGTGCTTGGTCCTCAGGCTTGCGGCCATGATAGACCGGCCCGAGCTCAAACAAGGCCAGATCATCGAAGCCCCGGTCGATGTTGCGGGCCGCCACATCAAGAAGATTGGGGATAAGCGATGGGCGCATGTCGGACAAGTCGCTGGAGATCGGGTTGTCAAGTTTGAGCGCGGTGTCGCCGCCCCCAAACTTTTGGGCATGCGCGCTGCTCAAAAATGACCAGGTTACCAATTCCCGCAAACCAAGCCCGGCAGCCATATGACGCAAACGGCGGTTTCGACGTTGGGTTGCGGTCAAGACAGGCTTTGGCAATCTATCAAGGTTTGGCAGGGGCGTGAGGGGCAAATCATCCAAACCCACCAACCTGGTGATTTCTTCCACCAGATCGGCTGAGCCATGAATATCCGGGCGCCAGCTTGGGGCCACAACCTGCCAAATGTCCCCTTGCCTCACCTCAAAGCCCAGATCTTGAAGCATCCGAGCCTGCTGATCTGGTGGCACATCCATGCCGGTGAGCTTTTTCAGCCTTTCTGGGTCATAATCGATGGTTGGTGTGGCCTGTGGCACGGCGCCAACGACAACAGCTTCACCTGCCCGACCACCGCAGATCTCCAAGATCATGGCGGTGGCAAGTTGGTCACCCATGACCGCAAATGCCGGATCAATGCCACGCTCAAAACGATAGCGCGCATCGGAAATGATGTTGTGGCGCCGCCCGGTGCGGGCGACACCAATGGGGTCAAAATACGCCGTTTCCAGGATCACCCTCTTGGTGGAGGCCGTGCAGCCGGTGTTAAGGCCACCAATCACCCCGGCAATGGCGACGGGGCCATGATCATCAGCAATGACCAAATCTTCTGGATCAAGCTGGTAGGTTTTTTCATCCAGGGCCAGCAATTCTTCCCCTTGCTTGGCCATGCGCACATGGATTTGGCCCGAGATCTTATCCGCATCAAAGACATGCAGGGGCCGCGCATGGGTGATGGTGGACCAATTGGTGATATCCACCAGGCTGGAAATAGACCGGTTGCCAATGGCCTTCAGCCTGGAGGCCATCCATGCTGGTGCTTCAGAATTGGTGACATCCTCAAAGGGCCTGGCAATAAACAAAGGACAGCGCCAGGCATGATCCTTATCAAGCTTGATGTCCGCATCGACCTTGATTGCCCCATCTTCGGCAAATTCAGGCCTGGCTAACGTTTTCAGGCGACCAAGACCTGCCGCAGCGAGATCCCTGGCAATGCCGCGCACGCCCAACGCATCGGGTCGGTTGGGGGTGATGGCAATATCCACCACCGGGTCGGTTTGACCAAGGATTTCTGCGGCATCCATGCCCGGTTGCCCGTCATCTAACTCGATGATGCCATCATGATCATCGCTCAATTCAAGCTCTCGGCCCGAGCACATCATCCCTTGGGATTCCACACCACGGATCTTGCCCTTACCCAAAACATCCCCGGTCGATGGCACCACGCAGCCTGGCTGTGCCAAGATGCCAATCAGACCCTGGCGGGCATTGGGGGCACCACAAACAACATTGCGCAATTGCCCATCACCCACATCAACCTGCAGGATCTTCAGCCGATCAGCATCGGGATGCGGCTCGGCATGAACCACATGGGCAACTTTAAAGCCCTCAAGCCTTTTGGCTGGGTCTTCAATGGCCTCAAGCTCCAACCCAATTCGGGTTAGGCAATCGGTGAGTTCGGTGAGGCTGGCCTCGGTATCCAAATGCTCTTTGAGCCATTCTTGGGTGAATTTCATGGGGCCAATCCTCCAGCAAGATCTGGATGGTGGAAGGCGCCAAACCCGTAATGGGCAAGCCAGCGCACATCGCCTTCAAAAAACGCCCTAAGGTCCGGGATGCCATATTTGAGCATGGCCAAGCGGTCGATGCCCATGCCAAATGCAAAACCCTGATGTTGCTCAGGGTCAAGACCACAGGCACGCAACACATTGGGGTGAACCATGCCGCAGCCCAGGATCTCCAACCAATCATCGCCTTCCCCAATAACGATCCGGTCTTTTTCAAAACGGCAGCCAATATCAACTTCCATGGAAGGCTCGGTGAATGGAAAATGGCTTGCACGAAAGCGCATCTTCACCTCATCCACCTCAAAAAAGGCTTTCGCAAACGCCTCCAGGGTCCATTTGAGTTGGCCCATATGGGTGTCGCCATCAATCACAAGGCCCTCCACCTGATGGAACATGGGGGTATGGGTCTGGTCGGAATCGCAGCGGAATGTGCGGCCAGGCGCAATGATGCGGATGGGCGGCTCTTCAGCCACCATGGTTCTTATTTGCACTGGCGAGGTGTGGGTGCGCAGAACCGGCCGCTGGCCTTCATCATCGGCGGCAAAATAAAAGGTGTCATGTTCCTGACGCGCCGGATGGTCGGCGGGAATATTGAGGGCAGTAAAATTATGAAAGTCATCCTCAATATGCGGCCCTTCGGCCACCGCAAAGCCCATGGAGCCAAAGATCGCTGTGACCTCATCGATCACCTCGCCAATGGGGTGCAAGCTGCCCTGGGCAACATGGCGGGCCGGCAAGCTTACATCGAGATGTTCGGTGGCAAGACGTTCATTCAAAGCTTCACGCCCGAGGATGGTCTGGCGTTCATCAATGGCTGAGGCCACTTGGGATTTAAGGCCATTGAGCAATGGACCAAAAGATTGGCGTTCCTCTGGGGACATCGAACCCAGGCCGCGCATCAAAAGGCTTACCTCACCCTTTTTTCCCAATGCCTCAACGCGCAGTTGCTCTAAGGAATTAAGGTCATTGACCTGCGCGATCGCATTGAGAAGTTTTTGCTCCAGCGCACTGATGTCATCATGCATGCTTTTTGCTCCTTTGCCACAAAAA
>DKOD01000155.1:0-20632 GCA_002469865.1 Alphaproteobacteria bacterium UBA7371
GGCTCAGGCTTGGGCTCCGGAGGGGTGTTCAAGCGGTCAATCTCACGAACAAGGCAAGAACGCTCAAAATCGGCCAAGCCATCTTTTAAGCCTTCAATGTCACGACGCAAAACAGCGATGCGCTCTTCCTGGGGGTTGTGAACCGCCACCTTTGGCGCTTCACATCTGTTGAGCTTTAGCCATTGTGGCCCCCACAAACCACAGGGGGCGAGAAGAGCATAAAACAGACAGAGAATAAGCCCTGCCAGCAGCAGCCATGCCACAATTCGCAGCCAGGGAAAGCCAGAAGCAGCCCTTGATGTTTGATCAATATTTCCGTTTGAACCACCTCCTGCGGCCGCATGCGACGCGGCAGCGGCACCGGGAATAAGCCCGTAGAGCACGCCTGTGGGCGCAGCGCGAACATCGAGTTCGTGGGACCAACAGGTTAATACCGGTTGACCGCCAACCATATAGACATGGCTTTCGTCCGGTATTTCCAGGGCATTGGTCAGGGTTTCCGCTTGTCTACGGGTGTTTTCATCACGTGATTGGGCGAGTTTCTCGGCATGTTTTTTGATGTCAGAAACAAGACGTGAAAGCTCCGCCTGTGCCTGCTCTGCATCAGGTCCAGTCATTGCCGAAAGTTTTTGAATTTGCCCTGATGCCGATGAATACCAATCAACCTGGTCACCGCGGGGCGACACCACAGGTTCGGCAAAGAGGGATGCATGTTTGTCGCCTAGGGCCTCGCGCAAGGTTTCGGCAACCAATTGGTGGCTACGCTGTCCAGCTGTTCCTAAAGGACGCAAACCATCTGCCAGCGTGGTGGCAATACGAAGCTCGGCCATCAGTTCGCCCCCTCTTTCGGTTTTGGTTCAGATGCGGGCTCAGCGGCTTTTACGCTTGGATCACAAGCTTCATTGGATATGGTTGGGGTAACACCTTGGCTATTCAAAAAGCGTATTAATTCCTGGACGGTTAGAGAAAAATTAAGCTGACGATTCTCGGTGGCTCTTATGAATGTGTTCACGCCAACCACCCGGCCGCAGGCATCCACCAATGGACCACCGGAGTTGCCAGGAGAGATCACCGCATCATGAATAATGGTGCGCACACTGCCGACAAACTCACCCGATAAGCTTCTGTGATCCTGAATAGTGTTCACAATTCCCTTGGTGATGACCATTGATGGAATGGCCGTCACATCGCCTTGAATAAGTTTTTGATAATTTTCGTCAAAGTTAATAACCAGGCCTGGAAAACCGGCAGCAAAGACTGATGTCATTTTGAGGCTATTGTCATCACCGCCATAGAGTTTGAATGGCTTTCCCACGGCCTTGGGTAGTTTTAACAATGCAAAATCTTGTTTTGTTTCCTGCATGCTGCCGCTTGTGGCAACAACCTCGGCGATCAAAAATTCCCCGATTTTTTTGTTTGCAACGGCAACCATCACTTGCGCACCAGCCACAACATGGTCGTTGGTAACAACCAGGTCTGGGGTCACAAAAAAGCCCGTGCCATTGCCGACGTCGGTTTCATTACCGGCAAAGACAATGACCGTGCCTGTTTCAAGCATATCGGCAAGAGCAATATCCCCCCCACCTTCTTCGGCGGGGACAATAAGCTTACGTGGGTCAGCGCTGCGCTTGGGCCCAATGGCTTCACCGTCTGGCAAGAGCAATGTGCCGTCTGGACCACATTGGGCCCCATCAAGAAGGGAGGCCAAGCGCGATTTTTCGGCTTCCAGGCTTTCAATGACCTTTTGTTCGGCAAAGCGATCAATTTGAGCCTGACGATTATCAATCCCTGTGGCTGGATAGAGGCGAACACCGTCCCAAAATATCCAAACCAATAGGGCCACCAACAAAATGATGAGCGAAAGCATGGGAATCCAGAATACCCTATTTGCGGTTTTGTTGTGCACCGGGGCAGTCACCTGGTCGCCTCCTCAAATACTTGGTCTTCGAGGCCGCATAAAATTCAAACAGCCTTCATCTTATTAAATCTATACATTCAGGCAGGTCGCGAGGCCTGATCGGATTGGCTTTCCTGCGCTCTATTGTCTCATACATAATCTTGTCTAAGGAAAAACCCAACCATTTTTGTTCTGTCGATATTGCATGCATTCATGTCAAACGAGCGCGTAGTTGAAATTTTTGAATTTTGCCAGTGGAGGTTTTGGGCAATTCGCCGATAATCACTTCCTTGGGCTTTTTAAAGCCAGCAAGTTTGCCCCGGGCAAATTCCATCAATTCTTCTGGGCTCACCTGCTGGCCATCTTTCAGCTCCACAAAGGCACAGGGTACCTCACCCCAGGTGGCGTCGGGTTTTGCCACCACCGCCACGGCCATCACAGATTCATGTTTGTAGAGGGCGTTTTCCACCTCCACCGATGAGATATTTTCGCCGCCAGAGATGATAATATCTTTGGCCCGATCACGGACCTCGATATAGCCATCAGGATGCATGACGGCGAGGTCACCTGTGTGGAACCAACCGCTGGCGAATGCCACATCTGTGGCTTCCTGATTGTTGTAATAACCCTCCATGATGGTGTTGCCCCGTTGCATGATCTCGCCCATGGTTTCGCCATCCCAGGGGACCTCTTCCATGGTTTCTGGGTTGATGACCCTGCTGTCGCCCGCGGTCACATGGGGCACGCCCTGGCGCTTGGTAAATTCAGCCCGTTCATCGAAATCAAGTTCAAGCCATTCATCTTGCACGAAACATGCAAGGCTTGGCCCATAAACTTCGGTCAGGCCGTAAGCATGCATCACGTCAAATCCAAGGTTGCTCATGGCAGACAGCACTGCGGCCGGTGCAGGGGCGCCGCCGGTGTAGAAAAACACCCTGGAAGAAAAAGACCGGCGCACCTGTTCTGGTGCGTTGAGCATGATGGACATCACGATGGGTGCGCCTGCCATATGGGTCACGTGATGGTCGGCGATGCGGGCAAAAATATCGGCTGCATCAATGCGGGGCAAACAAACATGGGTTGCCCCGGCGGCGGTGACCCCCCAGCTATGGGTCCATCCATTGCAATGAAACAAAGGCAGGGTCCAAAGATAGCGGCTGGTTGGCTGCAAGCCTAGGGTCAGTGCATTGCCTAATGCGTTGAGAAAGGCACCCCGATGGGTGTAGCGCGCCCCTTTGGGCTTGCCCGTGGTGCCGGAGGTATAATTGATGGCAATCGGCTGCAATTCATCGTGAAGAATGAAGCTCGGTGCATTCTCACCCCGAGCCAGCAATGCTTCGTAAGTAAGGTCTTGGCCAATTTCCCCACCATCCAGATCTTTCCAATCCATCAAAATGAGGATTGGTTTCTGCGCGCATTGGTCAAGAATTTCGCTGATTTGGCCTGCCAATATGGGATGGACCATGAGCATTTTGGCACCGGAATGATCCAAAATATAGGCAATACTTCCCGGGTCGAGCCTGTTGTTCATGGCATTGATCACAAGACCAGCCGCGGGAATGGCATAATGGACTTCCAACATGGCTGCGCTGTTGGGACAAAGAACGGCCACGCAATCGCCAGGTTTGAGGCCCATATCCTCAAGGCCCCCAGAAAGTGCCATGGCCCGGTCATGGAATTCGCCATAGGTCATTTGATGATCGCCATCGATGACCGCAACCCGATTGCGGTAGGCGCGGTTGGCTCTTTTGAGGAAATCCATGGGGCTTAGCGGCAAATGGTTTGGTAAGCTGTCGGTGACCATGGAGCCACCGCCTGGGTAAATCCCCAACGGTTTCTTAGTCATGGCCCTTTCCCCATTGCCAGAAATCACCATGCTCCGCCTGAAGGAAGCGGTTGATCACCATTTGGTGTACTTCGGTTGCCCCATCCACCAAAAGGGCCTGGCGGGCATAGCGATAGACCCATTCAAGCACTGTGTCAGTGGAATAGCCCTTGGCGCCACATATTTGGATCATGTCGCTGGCCACCCTGTTGAGGGTTTCGGAGACATGGATTTTTGCCATGGAAATATCCTGTCGGGCCTTGGAGCCTTGCTCCAATTTCCAGGCTGCACGCATGACCAAAAGCCTGCCCATATCGATATCCATGGCAGCCTTTCCGAGCTTGATTTGGATGGATTCTCGATCGGCAAGTTTGATGCCAAAGCCCTTGCGTTCGGCAGCATAATCAGAAGCAATTTGGACACAGCGTCGGGCAAGGCCCAGCCACCGCATGCAATGGGTGAGGCGCGCCAAACCCAAACGGACCTGAGTGACCTTGAGCCCTTTACCCTCGCCCATGAGGACCCGATCATCATCAAGTGTCAGGCCATCAAAGACCAACTCGCAATGACCACCATGCTCTTCCGGGCCCATGATGCCAATCCTGCGGGTGATCTCCCAGCCTGGCTCGTCACGGTGGAACAAAAAGGCCGTGAGGCCATCCCTGGCCCCATCCCCGGTGCGGGCCATGAGAATGAAATGCTCAGCTTCTTCGGCGCCTGTGATGTACCATTTGTGGCCACGCACGACCCATTTGCCATTTTCTCTTGTGGCCCGGGTCATCATCATGCCTGGGTCGGAGCCACCTCCTGGATGGGGCTCGGTCATCACAAAGGCCGAACGCACCTTTCCATCGATAATGGGGTCGAGCCAACAGGATTTTTGTTCCTCAGTGCCAAGCTTGTTGAGCACATACATGTTGCCGTCATCTGGTGCGGCACAATTAAAGCTCACGGGCCCAAAAATAGAATGGTTCATTTCTTCATAAAGCACCGACATGCCCACCGGACCCCAACCAAGGCCCCCACGCTCTTTTGGCATTTGTGGTGACCAAAGCTGTTCTTGCTTGGCCCTGGCGCGCATTCGACCGAGTGCATCATGGTTGATATTGCCATGGCTGTCGTAATTGGCTGGATCAGATTCCAGTGGGATGATCTCGTCATGGACGAGGGTGCGAACTTTTTGTCGTGCACGTTCAAGCTCGGGGCTAATGGCAAAGTCCATGATTATTCCTCTTCGGGTTAAAGACCGGCTTCCATGCCACCATCTATGGTGATCGTGGTACCGGTCATGTAGCTGTTGGATGGGTCAAGCATCATCATTAGGGCAGGGCGCAGCTCTGATGCTTCGGCAAAGCGACGCAGGAGAATTTTTTTGCGCAAGCCATCGGCTGCTGGGCTTTCTAGGAAATCTCGGTTGATGTCGGTTTTGACATAGCCAGGGCATAGGGCATTCACCCTGATTTGATGCCGGGCCAATTCCAATGCACCCGAGCGTGTGGCTTGGATGAGGGCCGCCTTGGAGGCGGCATAGATGCCTACTTGGGGCAGGGGCCGATGGCCAAGCACTGACGCAACATTAACAATCACGCCACCACCGCGCGCCATGAATTGTGGCACCACAGCCTTATAAACATACAGATTGCCAATCAGGTTGGTTTCGAGAACCGAACGGATATCTTCCTCACTTGCCTCATGAATTGGCTTTGTGTCGGTGATGCCTGCATTGTTCACAAGACCGGTTAATTCAAGCCCATCCACGGCCCTCGTGGTTTCCTCAATGTTGCGGATGTCAAAGGAAACCATGTCATGGCCTGCACCTGGCAGGGATGATTTCATGGCCGCTAAGCGTTCCTGGTCACGGCCATGGAGGATGACGCTACCGCCCGCCTCAGCGATGCATCGGGCGAATTCAGCACCGAGGCCCCGGGATGATCCCGTGACCAAAATTCGCTGGCCCGCCAATTGTGCGTCCATGCCTTTCCTCCCTGTGTTCGCGCGCCTGTTGCGCCTGTTGCTACTTTGGTTGGATAGTTTAGAGAGAAATTTTCTTGGCGCAACGGCTAGGCCGGGGTGAAAACAGATAAACAGGATGGGGAGGTTTGCCCATGGCCAGCAAGGCACCATTGGACATACCGGGCGCGGAGGCGAAATTGCGGGCTTATTTGCAAGCCCATGCCCCAGATTTGGGGGCATTAAAAGAGGCAACCAAATTTTTTGTTGGTCAATCAAACCCCACCTATAAGCTCGCCATGGATGCGGGTGATTTTGTGCTGAGAACACAACCCTTAGGCGATCTTCTCAAATCTGCCCATGCGGTGGACCGGGAGCATCGGGTGATGCAGGCGCTGGGTCAGAGTGATGTCCCCGTTCCGCCCATGGTGTTGGCCTGTGAAGATTTGGAGGTGTTGGGCGTTAAATGGTTTGTCATGGGCCTTGTTCAGGGAAGCACCCTTACCGATCCCCAATTGCCCGACCATGACGCGGCCATGCGGCGGCATATTTATGAGGCCCAATTGGATGTTTTGGCCAGGCTTGCCACCACGGATCCAGGGCAATTAGGGCTTTCTGATTATGGCCGCCCGTCGGGCTATTTGGAACGCCAATTGCATGTTTGGACCCGGCAATATCGGGCCAGTGAAACCCAGCATATGCCGGCCATGGAAGAATTGATCAGCAAATTGCCTGGCATGCTGCCGCTTGAACAGCATAAGGCGGTGGTGGTTCATGGGGATTTTCGATTGGACAATTTGCTTGTCGATGGGCAAGGCGATGTCCAGGCGGTCATTGATTGGGAATTATCAACCCTTGGCCCACCTTTGGTGGATCTTTCTTATTGGTGCACCATGCTGCGTATGGACCAGAGTTGGCCCATTGCTGGGCTTGGTGGTGTGAATTTGTCAGCCTTAGGCATTCCCAACGAGCAAGAGCTTGTTGCACAGTTTGCCCATAAAACGGGTCTGGAAATCCCCGATGATTGGCATGTTTGGGTGGCGTTTCATTGTTTCCGTTTTGCTGCCATTTTGCAGGGTATTGCCAAGCGGGTCTCTGAAGGCAACGCTTCAGCTGATAACGCCGCCAATGTGGCCACCCAAGCCAAGCCCATGGCGGAATTGGGTGCCGAAATTCTCGCCAAAGGAGCGCATTAATGGGTGTTAGCCATCAGGTAGATTTTGTGATTATTGGCGCTGGTTCCGCCGGGGCGGTTCTGGCCGACAGGCTCAGCGCATCTGGCCGACATAGGGTGTTGGTGCTGGAGGCAGGCGGGGAGGATACCAACCCCTGGATCCATGTGCCTGCAGGTTACATCAAAACCATGGTTGATGGCCGGGTCAATTGGATGTTCAAGACGGCCCCTGACCCATCTCTCGATGGCCGCCAGGTTCCCCAGCCCCGCGGTAAGGTCATTGGTGGCTCCAGTGCCATCAATGCCATGCTTTATGTGCGTGGGTTGAAATCTGATTATGATCTTTGGCGTCAGATGGGTTGCCCGGGTTGGTCCTGGGATGATGTGCTGCCGATTTTTCAAAAATCAGAATCCTTTGTTGGCGGTGCCAATGAGGTTCATGGTGGAAATGGGCCATTGCATGTTGACCAGGTGGCAGAACATCCACAGATTTTGGACATGCTGCGCATGTCAGCAATGGGCCTGGGCCACCATCAATCCGATGACTATAATGATGGCGATAATTCTGGCTTCCATTACAGCCAAGTGACGGTGAAAAATGGCCGGCGCATGAGCACGGCCCGGGCGTTTTTGAAGCCTGCAAGATCCAGGGAAAATGTTACCTTACTTACCCATGCAAGGGCGTTAAGTTTGGACATTGAGGGGTCCAAGGTGACAGGCCTCACCTTCGCCCATCAAGGTGACATACATCATGCCGTTGCAGCCAAATCTGTGATCTTGTCTGCCGGTGCCATCCAAACCCCGCAATTGTTGGAATTATCCGGTGTCGGTGATCCTGATATCATCAAAAATCTGGGTCTTGAGGTGCGCCATGCTTCGCCTGAGGTTGGCGCCAATTTGCAGGACCATTACATCAGCAGACTAAGTTGGAAGGCGCGCAACAAAGATAGCCTTAATCTTCGGGTAAGAAATTGGCGGCTCTTAAAAGAATTGGCCCGTTATGGATTCAAACGTGAGGGCGCCTTAAGCCTGCCAGCGGCCGTTATGGTGGGTTTTGTCCGTTCGGATTTGGCCCAGGAATTGCCGGATATCCAATATCATATCGCCCATGCCACCTTTGATGACCCGGTTCGCCGCACATTTCACCCTTTCCCGGGCTTAACCCTTGGCCCCTGTCAGCTACGCCCCATGAGCCGTGGCCATGTGCACGCCATATCCGGCAATATCGAAGATCATCCGGAAATCTTGTGCAACTACCTGTCGGACCCCATGGACCAACAGGTGCATCTGGCGGCCATGCGCATTGCCCGTGAGATTGTGCATGGGGAGGTAATGGCCCCATTGATTGACCATGAAATGCAGCCAGGCGAAAATCTTCAAAGTGATGATGAATTGCTGGATTATGCTAAGCGCACTGGCACAACTCTTTACCATCCCGTGGGCACGGCCCGGATGGGGGATGATGAAAGGGCTGTGGTTACCCCAAGGCTTAAATTGCGTGGGCTTCAGGGCTGTCATGTTGTGGATGCGTCCATCATGCCGAGCTTGGTCTCGGGAAACACCAACGCGCCCACCATCATGATTGCTGAGAAAGCGGCCCAAATGATCCTGGAGGACGTGGCGTGAAGCAAATAGAATTTCTGTTTGATTATGTGAGCCCTTTTGCCTATTTGGCCCACCACCAAATGAAGAGCCTTAAAGCCCGACATGATGTGGAGATCATTCACCGCCCCATATTGCTTGGCGGTCTGTTTGGGTTGGCGGGCTCAACCTCACCACTCAATGAGCCCTGTGCGCCAAAGAGGGAATATTTCATGAAAAGCCTTGGCCGCTGGGTGTCCTATCATCAGGCACCATTCCAGATGAGCCCGGTTTTTCCATTCCGCTCCATTGGCTTGTTGCGCATGGCCCTAAAGGCCCAGGAATGGGATGTTTTTGATAGGTATCATGATGCCATATTCCAGGCGGCATGGGCCGAAGGCCAGGACATGAATGATGAAAAGGTGCTCCTTGATATCCTTGAAGATGCCGGTCTCGATGCGCAAGGCATCATCCAAGGCGCCAAGGAAGAGGCCATTAAGGAAAAACTGAAAACGGAAACCCAACGTGCTGCCGATGAAGGGGCCTTTGGGGTGCCAAGCTTTTTTGTGGATGGAGAGCTTTATTGGGGACAAGATCATTTGCTTCTTTTGGAGCATGATCTTGTCCAAAGATCGAAAGGCCCAGACAAGGCCCCTCCGGATCCTGTCTCTTTGGGGGTGGAGCCGTGAGCGCCATGATTGCGCTCGTTCGAGAAGGTGCACGGGCAACCATGACGATCTCCAACCCCCTAAAGCGTAATGCCATGACCTTGCAGATGTGGCAGGAGCTCACCGCTCGGATGCGTGAATGCGCAGGGGATGAAGAAATAAGGGTGGTGGTGTTGCGTGGCGATGGTGGCAAGGCCTTTGTCTCGGGTGCCGATATTGATGGGGCTGATATTGAACATGGTGCCCATGGCCTTCAGGCCTATGATGCTGCCATCAGTGAGGCCTATCGGGCGGTGGCCGAATGCCCCCATCCGGTGTTGGCGCAAATTGATGGTTATTGCATTGGTGGCGGTCTTGGTTTGGCTGTGGCCGCCGATTTACGTGTCTGTGATGAGGGTGCGCAATTTGGCATTCCCGCAGCCAAACTGGGCGTTGGTTATTCCGTGGATGGGGTGGCCATGCTCATGCAATTGGTTGGCCCCTCCATCGCAAAGGACATCCTCTTCACCGCCCGAAGGCTTGGTGCGGAGGAAGCCCTCCGGGCGGGTTTGGTTAATCAAGTGGTGGCCAAGGGCCAGGTTGCTGAGCGCATTGATGAATTGGCCCTGGCCATCATGGAAAATGCCCCCCTCACCATTCGGACCGTCAAGCAAACGGTGGCTGCCCTTTCTTTCCAACCGGATCATGCCCAAACCCAGCATATCCAGGATTTGGTTGATGGGTGTTTTGCCAGCAGTGACCATCGTGAGGGCTTGGAGGCCTTTTTTGCCAAGAGGCCAGCGGTTTTTAAAGGGCGGTGAATTCAAACTGAGCCAACAAACTCCTCGAGCAAGGCGCCAAACGCGCTGGAGGTGGCCACACTTTTGTCCATGACAGTAAAGTGGTTGGTGTGGGCTATGGCTTCCAGCCTTATATTGCCATTCTGTTGTTGCATGGCCTGGGCCCAGTGGCGTGAGCTTGCAAGCCACGCCGCCGGCTCATCGGCCCCCATGGTGGCCAAGATTGGGTGGGGGGCCCGGCCATGGATGATGAGATCAAACCGGTCGATTTCTTCATCGCTTGCGCGGACATCGGCTTGGATGCTGGTGGAGAGTATCGGCTTGATTTCATAGACACCGCTCACGGAAAACACGCCATGGACATGGGGCTCAATGTCGGGCCTTGCCGCAAGCCAGCATGCCGCATGTCCGCCGGCTGAATGGCCACCAAGAATTACCTTCCCATAAGACACACCAAGTTTTTTGCAATTGCTGATGATTGCAGAAAAAGCTTGTTCCAAGGATTGGTACAAACTTGTCAGGGTGACCTCGGGGCATAGGGGGTAATTCACATTGGCCACATGCCAACCCCTGGCATGGAGGTCAAAAACATGGCCGTTCATGTGGCCCTTATCAAGCGCCCGCCAGGCACCACCATGGATAAAGATAATAAGCGGCGCGCCTTCTTGTCCTGGATGGAGGTCAAATGTTTCCAAATCATGGGCGCCATAGCTGATGTCAAAGGGCCCTGGCAGTTGGTGGGTTACCTTATTGCGCCGATCGGCCCATTGGCCAATTAGCTCATTGACTTGATCGCCAAGACTAGCCCTTGGGTTAAAGCCCTCTTCCAATTCTTTTTCATTCATTTGGCGCCAATCAGCCATGGTCGTCTCCCTGTTGTTTGCGGTGATTTTGACCGCAAAGTCTTCCCATGAAAAGACCCACAAAAATTCAGGATTGCATTTTGCCCCGTCAAGCCGTCAAACTCATGGCTCATTTCGTTTCAGGGGGGTCATCATGTCCAACAATCAGCAAGAAAAATCATCAAAAGCACTCAGCGAAGCACGGGCCATCGTTGGTGATGATCTTTTTGCAAGTTTTGAGCCGGATCTTGCCGGTGGCATGGCCAATGACCATGGCCTGACGGAAGTCGCCCATGATGTGCGACGCTTGGAGGCAGGCCATGAGCGGACCAACGGTTTTGCCAAAATATTTGCCAAGGCATTGACGGCAAATGAAAATGGTCCTCTCTCGGATCTGCAATTTGTTGCGAAAGATATGTATGCGCTTGCTGGCCATGAAAACCATTTTGGCTCCAAATTGCGCCTTGGCCCTGCCAACCGTCATGCCTTTGTGCTGGAACAATTATTGGGCGGTGGCGCCAGGCTTTCCGGTATGGCCAAAATGAACGAAATGGCCCTTGGTCCCCATGGTTTTAATGAGCTTGATGGTCATGTCCTCAACCCCATTGCACCGGACCATATGCCCGGTGGATCCTCCAGCGGCACCGGGGCCTTAATCGCCGATGGTGCCGTTGATTTTGGCCTTGGTTCCGACACTGCTGGCTCAATTCGAATCCCTGCCCATTTTTGTGGTGTTGTGGGGTACAAACCTTCCCATGGTCTGGTCTCCAGGCGTGGTTCCATGACCTTATGCCCTGGCCTTGATGTGGTCGGGCCCTTGGCCCGCAACATGGAAATTATGTTGCGGGTGGCGCCATATTTGCTGCGCGAGGACCCCCGGGACCATGACCAGCATGCCCTTACATCTGTTGATGAACCATTGAAACCAATGCGACCATCGCGCTTGGGTTATTTCCCGGAACTTCTTGCGGACTGTCCTGAACGAACAGCCAAGGCCATGAATGACATGCTGACCATGGCCGGGTCCCATGGTGTGGATTTGGTGGCCATTGATGGCCATCCTTTTGGCCATTTGTCCCGTGCGGCGATTGCCTTTCAATCGGCTGAAGCCTATGCCACCCATCGTGATCATTTGGATGGTGATTTGATCCATGACGTCACCGTGCGTCAGCGTATGCAGCATGGCGCGGGCTATGATCTTGCCGATCACTTTCTTCTTTCCAAAGCGCGGGACCTTGCCCTTGTGCAATGGCAAAAGACCTATGCCCATATTGACCTCTTGCTGATGCCCTGCATGACCATCGAAATTCCATTACGCCAATCCTATGAGGAGGCCGATCCCGATGGGCGTATGGCCATGGTGGGCAGCATCACTTCTCTTTCCCGCCCGGTAAATTATTTGCGCCTGCCGTCTGTTGTTTTGCCCCTACCCCAGCTTGGCAGCTTGCCCCACGGCATGCAGCTGTTGGGTGGGTATCGTGAAGATCTTTCACTGCTCCAACATGCCGCTTGGATGGAGGCAGAGCTCATTTCAGCTTGACGCAGGCCCCACCAATACCCAAGTGCAAAGACAGCCGTTGGGTGTTGGAGGGTTAAAAAAGATGAGGGTGTATTTGGGCGGCATGATCTGGGGGATGGTCACCTTTGTGGTGACAATCAAATCCATGATCGCGGTGTTCTATTGAAGGTGATGGCCAAACATCGGAACCCCTTTCGCATGTCCATGTTGAGCCGCTGGTTGTTTGGCCTCACCATGGCCAGCCTTACCCCAGCGCTTTTTTTGCAGCTTATCGCCGGGACAGGTCAGGCCGTGCTGGGTCTGCTTGGGGCCATGGGCCTTTATTATCTGTGTATCTTGCTCATGGGCAGGGCCGATGCCCAGGATGCGGCGGCCGAACATGGGGTCCATATCAGGCGCAAGTTCCTTCCCTATCGGTTGGCAACCATATTCCTGACGGGGCTTTCGGTGGTTTCCATATCTGGTTTGGCCACGGCCGACAGTTTGACCACGACGATCATTCAAGCGCTGCTTGCAAGCTTCGGCATGCGTTTGATGATCGGCAAGGATATGGCGCCTGGGCCTGACCGGTTGGAGGAAAGCGCCGCGCGTTTGGGGGTTTCTGCCAAAAGAGCCAGGGCCCAATTGCGCGATGCTTCCGACAAGATCCAACACATCAGCGAATTGGCCCGGGTTCAGAAAGACCCTGCGATCAAGGCAAGGCTCGATGAGGCGGTGGATGAGGCTTGGGTGATGCTTGCTTATTTGGAGGATAACCCTGACCAACTTGCACATGCGCGGCATTTTTTGATCACCTATTTGGACGCCATTGAACGGCTTGCCCGGGATATTAATGGGCTCAGCAAGCAGGAGGATTTGGGGGCCAAGCGTGACCAATTGTTACATTTGCTGGTCCAGACCAGAGAAGCCCTGGCCCGGGACCGGGCAGCATTTGCTGAACGACAACGAATTGATTTGGAGGTATCCATGACCTGGCTTGGTCAGATTTTGACAGAACATCGCCGACCCACGTCACCCAAGGGGTAAGAAAGATGAGCAAAGATATGGATAAGACTGTGGCAAAAGAGACTGAATTTATGAGCATTGCGCCCAGTCCTGAACAAATTGATGCCATTTATGCCGGCATTGATATCAGCAACGCGACCTCCATCATGTCATTTGGCAGCGAGGCCCAGAACCAGCTGACCCAAACATCAGAATCCATGCTGGAAAATGTACGGGCCAAGGACGTGGGCGAGGCTGGGGATATGTTGAACCAGATGGTGGGCAAGCTTCGGGATTTTGAGGTGCCCAAGGTGGCGCCGGGTCAGCCCACATCATGGTGGCGCCGGATCGTTGGGCTCAAAGGCAAGTTTGACATGTTTTTGGATGATTATGCGGATCTTCGCGATCAGGTTGAAGAAATTGCCGATGGGTTGGAGCGCCATAAGGGGGCTTTGCAAACCGACATCATCAGCCTGGACCGGCTTTATGAGGCAAATTTGGATTATTTTCGGTTATTGAATGCCCATATTGAGGCGGCATCACGCAAAATACATCAGTTGGATGAACATGACATACCCGCCCTTCGGGAACAGGCATCAGAAGGTGACAACATGGCCTTGGCTCAGCAATTGCGCGATTTGCAAACAGCCCGTGATGAAATGGACCGACGCCTTCACGATTTGCGCCTCACCCGCCAGGTCACCATGCAGACCCTGCCAAGCATCAGGCTCGTTCAGGAGAATGATAAGGCCCTGGTCAACAAAATTGACTCGGTCATGACCAACACCTTGCCATTATGGAAGCAGCAATTGGCCGTGGCGGTAACCATTCACCGTTCAGGTGGGGCTGCCAAGGCTGTGAAGGCCGCAAGCGACCTGACCAATGACTTGCTCGTGGCTAATGCCGAACATCTTCAAGAAGGCACCAAGGTGGTGCGCAGTGAGTTGGAGCGCGGTGTCTTTGATGCCGCATCGGTGGATAAGGCCAATAACGCCCTGATTGCATCGCTGGAAACCTCAGCCAATGCGGCCGCCGACGGCCGCGCCAGACGCCGTGAGGCCGAAGAAAAGCTTCAGGACATGGAAAACAAATTGCGCCATGCCCTGGCTGAAATCGCCCAAAATTAAAAAACGCCCCCCGTGGGGGTGGGGGGCGCTGAAAAATGTACCATCGATGACCTGAGGTTTTTGCTTGGGGATTGTGCTAATTGACCTTGGCCGCACGGGTTTGAGAAAGGACAGAATTTTTCAATTGATGGGCCAGTTGGGCACCATGCACGGACAGGGAATATTTCTTGGTCATGTCCCGAACCAACAGCCCGTCTTCTTCCATTCGTGCCAAGGTTCTTCTCACCGTCTCTGGGGAAAGTTTGGCATGGGATGCCAGATCACGGACCCCGGAAGGGCTGTTGATTTCCAGCATGCTGGCCATCAACATCACACCATGAAGCGGGACGCCAGGCAAAAGGGCTCTGGCCTCACGAAAATATAATGCCGCCAATTGATGGACGATGCAGGGCCGTTCATTGGTCTTAGCCGGGATGGTCATTTGTGGCTGCAGGGACATGTTTGGGCTCCTCTTTTATTGCTTTTGATGACAAAATACTCAGAAAAACATGCACAAATTGCGCCTATTGAGGCATGGGGTGCTGTCCCAAAATAGGTCACAAGTTAAGATGAAATTTGTCTTCGTCATGTTGTTAAAACCAATGCAACATATTGATAACAAAGTACTTTGCGGCCATTTTTGTCGGAAAAAGAGATGCGCCTTTGGCCGACGGCCGGATAAAGATTCCCACTTCCTTCATGGACATATGGTCGTGGTTACGGGCCAATTGGTTACAAAATAAATTTCGTAACCTTTGATGAAGTTGCTGCGACCCATGTCGGACAAGATCAAACCAACAGCCCTAGGCGACACACAGGATTGGGACGTTCTTTGGGCCCATGCCTCTTCAGGTGATATGCCCGCCTATGAACAAATGTTGTCGGGGCTTGCTCGGATTATACGCGGGTTCGTGCGCAGAAGAATGGATGTTGCAGATGATCAAATCGAGGATATTGTGCAAGATGTGTTGATGGCCGTGCATCATAAGAGGCACACCAAGAGAACTGAGACGCCATGTCTTGCCTGGGTGATGGGCATTGCCCGACACAAATTGCTGGACTTCCAGCGTCGCGCCTATAAAAGCCGCGGTCGTCAGCAGCAAATAGAGCATCATATTCATGAATTGATGGTGCCACCTTCCCAATTGGCCGACCAGGCAAAGCAGGATTTGGAGGTGGTGATGGAATCGCTGAAACCTTGCGAACAGGATGCGCTGCTGTCAGTTTATGTCCATGGCTTGTCCATCAAGGAAGAGGCATCACGCACTGGTCGTTCGGCATCGGCGACCAAGGTTGCCCTTCACCGCTCCATGTCCAAACTCAAGAACATTTGGGATCAGCGATCATGAACACCGATGATTTGATCAAAAAACTGGCCCAGGATGTTGCCATGCCCGACTTGCGCTGGGCTCCAAGGCTTTGTTGGGCCATTTTTGGGGCAGCGTCTTTGTCCATCATGATGGTTTGGTTGTTGCTTGGCTTAAACGGCAACATTCCCAATTTGCTTGGCGATGGTCAATTCCTGCTCAAAATGTTCTGGTTTTTGTTCATGGCTGGTTCGGGTTTTATGGTGTTAACCAAATCCCTGCGTCCCGATGAGGCGCCAGGCTGGCGTTTCCACCTCCATGGCCTGCTTTTCATGGGCATGATATTGGTTGGGGCCGTTGATTTTATCTCACGCGGGATGTTGGTCGATGACCTTTTGGGCATGACCTGGTCAGCTTGTCCCTTTTTGGTGGTGGCATGTTCTTTGCCTGTGCTGGTGGCAAGTTTGTATGCCATTCGGGTCATGGCCCCTGCTAATCCTGGTCTTGCTGGTCTGTCGGCAGGGATTATGTCGGGGGGAATTGGGGCATTTATTTATGGGCTTCATTGCCCAGAATTGGCATTGCCATTCATATCTGCTTGGTATGGGTTGGGGATTATCGCAATGGCTGGCTTTGGGTATCTAGCCGGCAGGTATGTTTTGCATTGGTAAAAGGACCCGCCCATGGTGGCCATGGGCGGGTCTTTGATCATGATGGCGCAAGATGGGCCAAAATATTTTGTGGCGAGGCCTCGCCATAAGGGTCATCGGGGCAATTGTCGCAAAATCCAGGCTCTTCAAACCATTTTGTCACCACGCCATCTTCCACCACAGCGCCATAGCGCCAAGATCGATGACCAAAGCCGACATTATCTTTATCCACCAACATGCCCATGAGGCGGGTGAATCGTCCTGAACCATCGGGCAAGACCTTAACATGGCGAAGATTTTGCTGACGGGCCCATTGATTCATGACGAAGGCGTCATTGACACTCAGGCAATAGATCTCATCCACTGCTTTTTTCTGGAATTCATCAAATAATTGTTCAAAATCGGGAAGCTGATAGGTGGAACAGGTTGGTGTAAATGCCCCCGGAAGGGAGAACAAAACCACCTTTTTTCCTGCAAAAAAATCAGCAGTGCGCTTGATCTCCCAGCGATAGGGGTTGTCGCCACCGATGCTTTCATCGCGCACCCGCATGTTGAATTCCACGTCGGGAAGTTTTTTGCCAATCATCTTGGTTCCTTTATTCATAAATTAGAAGAATTCTAAACAATGAAATATATTGCATGTGCGAAGGCTTTTGGCAAGGTCCTTTAGGGGCGTCTGAGTCTTGCTTGCATCATAAGCGCACCATCAGCCATGCGCGCCATATCAGCCATGACCATCAGGCGTAGGCTTCGGTCTATGGAAGCCAAAAGATGTTCGTTTTTGCGCAATTGGCCATGCAGGGCCATCAACAATTCACGCTCCGCCATGGCTGCTAATTGTAATGTCTCGTTGTTTTCAATTTCTGGATCTGCATAGCCAGGTGGCGTGAGAAGCAATTGGCTCAAGGCTTGTCGGGCAAGCTCGCGACGAAGGTTAGCCTGCTGCAGCAATGCTTCATCTTGAACATTAATAGGTTCAAAAAAGGCCAGGATGCCCCGGGAGGTGAGGCCGATACCCAGATATTCAGTGATGTCACCATCACCACCACCTGCAATAAGCTCTTTGACCAAATGCTGCTGCTTTGAGCCCAAATCTTCATGCAATTGCATGAAATAATCGGCGGCCTGAACGGGGTTAATCTGTGCAGTTTTGCTGTGCTGATTAAAAAAAGAAGCCCAGTTGGTCAGCAGGTCATCGGGAAGTCTCTCCCCCTTCATTTGGGAGATTGCGCAATATTGGTCACTGATGGCGTGATCTTCCACCTCCGCTATTGCCTTGGCCCGAACGTCATGTTCCATGAGGCTTTGGCCGAGGCTTTCGATGGTTGGCCGAAGAGCAGGGTCAAGCATTTGGCCTTGGGTTGATGTTGAGATGGGGCCAGGAATTGATGGGCCAGATGGAAGATCAAAAAATTGCGCTGCAGCCAAATGCGGTAAACCCAACAGAAAAACAATTATTAATCGCCCCATGGCAGAGTCTCCATTGCTTGGTAGGTGTCACAAAGACCATCTTGGTCACTTCCTGGAAGCGCGAGGCCCGAAAATATTTCGTTCAAAATATCTTCTGGAATGCCGGTTAGCTCTTCCAGGCAACGATATTCAGCCACGGGAATAATGAACCGGGCGGATGGATCAACCAAACCACGCCGGGCCTCCAGACCCTGTTTGCTTGCATCTTGCAATTGCCTTTTCCAATTGGGGTCACACAAACCGGCCAATGACCCATCTGCCAAGCTTGTGGCGATCATGATGATCACAAGAAAACGCGTCACCACAAGGAATATGCCCCTAAGATTAACACCATGTCGCGAAGCAGTGGGTGGTGGTGTTGGCCCCATAACCTGCCGATCATGCAGGACCCTGCCATGGCAAGGCAGGTTGCAACGGCACCAAAGACAATGGCCAATAAGCTTGCCCCGACATAGTCCCCAACACCCACCACAGACCAACCCGGCTGCCTGGTTGCCATGGAACCAAACCATCGTGCCATCATGAGCGCAAACAAGGGAAAAAGCACAGACCATAGCGGCGCCCAGGGCCATGCCTGCCAATAATGAGCGGGAATCATGAACAGCAAGAAAACCACAACCACCACTTCATGGAGGCGCCTTCGGTAGGCATCATCAAGGGCCATGGCGCTGAGTGGTAATGCCAGGAAGCCAAGTCCAGCGATGAGCAAAAAGACAACACACGAAACCCAAACCAAAGGGCCAGCATGGGGAAGCCGAGCCTCAAGACGGTGGTCCAAATAGTTCATCAGCTTGCCCGCAACATGTAAAAGCCCGCTGGGAGTGTCATGGGTTCATCCAGCAACATTTGCCCCCCGGCATGCTGCAAGATGCCCATGGGTTCATGCTTCACCAACAGCCCGTCCAAATGGGCCATAAAACCCTGCCCGTCTTCGGGCATGGTGATGGCTAGGGCTTGGTAACTGATGCCGTCAGCCACAAGCATGAATACATCCAAACCTTGATGCAGGGCCATGTTTGCCTGGGCAGCCTTTTGTCGGGCTTCAGCTGCTAAGGCTTGCCTTTTGGCCCATTCGGCCATGACCGCAGTGCTGGCTGCCATGGTGGCGATCAACATCAAACTTCCCATGAAAGCCGATGCCCTCACAACAAGGTCCAGCTAAGGTCCATGGCCGCATTTTGGTCGCCAGTAACGCTGAGACAAGCCTCGGCGATTTCATGCCGCTGGGTTCTCACATCCTTTTCCAAACGCACGGCGCCAAATTCCATGGCGACTTTTTTGGCATCTGGAACGCTCAAGGCCATGTTGCTGCATGCCGTTAAAGGGAGACCCTCAAAAAACAACTTTAGGCCTGCTGAGCTGATTTCAGCACGTACATTCCCGCCCAGGGCATGCACCAATGATCCTGCACCATCCAACATATCCGAGGGCAATAAGGGTGATGCCTTAAAATGGGTCATCAGATTGCCGTTGGCCGCGGCGGGGTCTGACGGCATGCCAAGCATAAAAATGCTTTTAAGCGCCTCGGTGGAGGCAACTGCTTGGCGGGCGGCATTTTGCAATTTTTGCCGTTCCATGGATTCATGAAAGGCAAGGGCCGCACCGGCCATGACGGTCGAAGCCACCACCAAATAAAACATCGAATTGACAAGATCGGCGGCCCGCCTGGAACGTCTTTTGAGGAACATATGGGTCTCCCTTTGGTCATGCTCATCCCATGAACCAAATGGGGCTTCACCCGAATATGCCGTCAAAAACGAGTTTGTACCTCAAACAAGACGAAGGCCGTCATGCCCAGAGAAGCCGCAGCCATCAGCATCAACAACATCCGCAATAGCCCAGCCAAGCCATCTAATTTTTGTTCAAAGGCCATTTCTTCTTGGCGGATCAACACCGCAAGCATGTCCAATTGCCGATCCGCCGGCCCGGATTCCCACCATGCCCGGAAAGCCTCGCCGGGAAAGTTGGTTTCAAGACAGGCAAAGGCATGGCCCAAATCATAACCTGCCATCATGCGCCGCTGCACCGGCGCCAATAGCTGGCGCAGCCATGGATCACCATGCAAGGCCAACATCTGTACTGCATCGTCAATTCTGCTCCCTGCCACCGTCATCTGATGCAAAAAACGGGCAAGATTAATACCACGCCATTGTCGGTAAAGGCCAAAGGGCGGTAAGCGTTCAGCCAGATTCCTTATCGGGCCAACCCAACGTGGTTGCACCAGATGCACCAACAAAAACCACCCCACCAACATCAAGAAGAACATCGGCAGAATAAGGGTCAATGCCCTGGAAATATCCATCAGCATCACAACTTGTTGCTCATCGATATCAGGAATACTTTTCACTGCTGGGACCACCTGCCCGCCGATCATGAGCCCAATGACCACAAGCCCCATCGTCAATATGATCGGCATGGCCGCCAGGGGCATGAGGCGTTTTTGTTGGGCCTGATGAAGTTGCCTGGATTTCCCGATAAGATCGAGGGCCTTGGTAATTTTTCCCTGGCGCTCAAGGCCATGGAGCAACAACAAATCATCATGATGAAGGGCGCCATAAAGCCCATCAGCCAGCCCAAAACCTGCCATCATCCGCACCCGCACCCTACGGGCCAAGTGGCGAAGGCTAGGTTTGTTGTGCCCCTGCAATCGGTCAAGCACCTGACCAAGCTGTTGGCCAGAATGGAGGCTTCGGGATAGGTGCATGATCAATTGGTCCGTGGGCCTCATGAATGATCATCCAACAAAAGCCGAACATCCAATTTGCCTTTGACAATGTCGGCCACCATTAATGCCGACCATTCGGGCAAGGGACCGCCATCATGACTGCGCACCAAAGCCCGCCTACCCGTCAGGCCATGGGAGCAAGAGGCACAGCCAGG
>DKOD01000155.1:21017-22706 GCA_002469865.1 Alphaproteobacteria bacterium UBA7371
AACATATTCTTGGTCCAGATGCCGGGCGCAACCAGAACACAAAACACCCACCAACCTGGTTTCATGGATGGCATGGATATGTTGAAGCATTTCATGGGCGGGCACACCCCAATATGCGAGCCGTTCCTTTGCATCACTGACCGAGCCAGCATGCATGGTGGCGGTAATCGGATGACCTGTACGGGCAGCTTCCATGGCCAGCATGGCCATGGCCCCATGGCGCAATTCGCCGACGAAAAGGAGATCAGGGTCCGAGCGCATGGCCGAGGCCAGGGCTCGGGTCAGGGCTTGTTCCTGTTTTTTGGGGTCATCATGTTGGCCAACATGGATTTGGCGGGCAAAATCCAGCCGCCGTTCAGGGGGGTCTTCAATGGTGATGATTGCCCCCAAATTTCGGGCCTCCCAAAGCATGGCATGGGCCATGCTGGTTTTGCCTGAGCCCGTGGGCCCAAGGATGAGGGAAAGACCTTTTTTGTGGGCAGTGCAGCTTTGACGCCAGCGTTTCTCACCCAAATCCCGGACCCATGGCGCGGATAGGTCCTCAGCCAAATAATGCAGACGCATGACCATAAGCATGCCATCTTGATCCATGGGCGTGAATTGCACCCGGATGGCTGCCAATGATGGGGCAAAGATCTGCCCAGGAATTCGTCCTGCCTGGATTTGTTGGGGGGCAAAGACGGGGTCCTTTGAGACGCAAAGCTGAAAAGCTGCAGCACACAACCGATGACCATAGGGCCCATCAAAGGTGGCCAAAGGCACCATCAGACCATGGATGCGGCCCTCGGCCATGGCCCGATTTGGCCTGGCATGCAGGTGCAGGTCACTGCCGCCTTTTTCCAATAATTGCAGGATAAGGTTGCGTAATGTCTCTCGTGGTCGGTTATCATCGATGATTTTCTTGGGTTGCTGAAGTTCTTGCTTGGCGACGATTTCAGGGCCTCTCAGCTTGATGCCCAAAGCGTGGGCTCGTTTGACGAGCACATGGATGTATGGGTCATCACCATTGCCCTCGGCCACCAATATCTTTCCAACATGATCCACCAGGATTTTGCCCCGAAGATGTTCCGGCAGGGCAAGGGGCATGCCAGCGTCACTTAAGTGGCTCATGGGCAAGGAACCTTCATGGTCTCCTCGGTCAGCAGGTGAACAGCACCGCAGCCATGGGCAAGGACAGCATCTTTGGCAAATTCCAAACGGAAGCCCTGCACCACATCGCCATGACTGGCTTCCCAATAACGTCCATCCCCAAGGACAAGGCTCGCCACCGGGGCGTGAAGACTGCCGGCCATGCCCAAAAGACCAGGCAGGACTTTGGCCGAATTTCCGACGGGTTTGAGTTGGTTTTGGGCCTCCTGAAGGCGCAGGCGTGATTCCATCAACCTTGTTTCCCCCTCAATCAATTGTTGTTCGAGCGCCATTTGGTCAAGCATCCGGGAAACCTCAAGCATGCGCGCATCATCACCAAGCGCGTGGGCCGCCTGGAAAAACATGATGAGCATGACCAGCCATTTGATCATTGGACAAAAAACCTTGCAGTGATGCCCATGGGATATTGGGCTTCCATGGCGATGCGGGTGACCTTAATTTCGTTACGCTCCAGGAAGGCAGCGCCATCAATGCCAGATGTTGCAGTAAGGATGGGACCTTCCCAAGAAAGACCACGACCGGGAATGACCGGCGGGTTTG
>DKOD01000155.1:23018-26674 GCA_002469865.1 Alphaproteobacteria bacterium UBA7371
GGGAATGACCGGCGGGTTTGGCCCATGATCATAATGGACCAGCGTCAGGTCCTTGGGCAGGGGCATGATGGTGCCATCGGGACCCATGGCGCTGGCTTTTTGAAAGTCGCAATTCCAGCGGGCGGTGCCAGGAAGAAGGCGCCCCGCATCACGGCAAGTTTGGTAGGCCTGCCAGGCGCGCAGATGCTTGGGGCCAAGCTGCAGACTTGCCTTTGCGGGGGCGTCCTGGCCTTCAAATAGGGGCAGCATGATGAGAAACAGGCTTGCGCCCATGGAAGGCAGAGCAAGCCAACGCCAACCATAATGGCCTAAACGCCTGATGTTGATGGGTCTGAGGCGTTGGTGGTTGCGATAGGCTGGTGGTTGATCTTGTGCTGGGCCATATCCCTGTTTGGCCAAGCTGCGGGAGAGGGCTTCCAGATCTTCCAATGGGCCGTGCAAATCGGTGCGTGGGTCAATGATGCCATGGCGGATAGCGAGCAGGTAATAGCCATCGCCATCAGCGGTGAGCAAATGTAGGTCTTGGTGGTTTCTGGCCAAATTTTGGGCACGCACGGCCATGAAGGGATGATGGCCTAAGATATGCTGGCCATAGCCCACCTGCACACCTTCTGACGTGTCGCGAAAGGTAACAACATCGGCTTCAATTCCAGGCATGGCAGCATGGGCCAAAGCGCTTTGGCGGTCGGGAAACAGGCACCAAATTAATCCAATTGCTTCCTTCATGGCCTAGGTTCCATAATCCTTGGGGTGACCAACACCAAAGACATGGTTCTTGAGCCACTTAATTCGCGTTTGCCACCAGGCAAAAAGAACAGGTCACTGATGCCAGGGCCTTTTTTGTCATCCCGCAAGACACGCCCCTCAAAGCCAGCAATGAGCAATGATTTGCCCGGTGCCATGCGCACGGTTTCCATGACATGGCGGCTTGCGGTCTCGGGCAATTGGATGGCGCCGTCATCCAATGCAAAATCACTTAATCGAACAAGTTCAGTGATCTGCACATCAACCTGCATGATGATCTCGCCATTGCGCTGCACCCTTGGCAGAAGATCAAGGGCCAGACCTGTCTGCAGCCTGCCGGGCATGATTTCTGTGAAGCGTGCATCGCCATCGGATTCCACACCCCGCCTTACCCGCTCCACAAAGGCCAATTCCCTTCCAACCTGTAAGGGTGCAGGCCGCCCCGATAGGGTGGTGAGTCTTACCTTTTGGCTGAGGCTGGCCTGGCCTGCACGGCCTAGGATATTCAGAAATGCCTGGCTGCCCGCTGCGGGTCCTGACAAGATGCCAATACCAATATTGGCGGCCCCGCCTGCCACCCCACCAAGGGCATTTGCAGCCAATTCCAGATCACCCAATTTGGCCAAGAGATCGAGGTCCAAGCCAAAAGATTGGCTGTTGCTCAAATTTACCTCAAAAACCTCCACATCCATAACGATTTGCTTGGCAAGCAGGCTGCCAAAGCTTTCCATATGCTTTTTGATGCGCGCCATGGCTGAAGGCCTCGCTGTCACGGTGATAACACCCAAGCTTGGTGCGGCTTCCACTTTGCCATCGGGCCCTGCCAGCTGGGTAAGTTGGCCAACGGTTTCCCCAAATGGGTCAATAACAGCTTCACGACTGGTGTTTCTGCTGGCCCCCGATAGGCCGTTATTGCTGCCCGCACTCATGATCTGGGCGCGGCTTGTGGTGCCGGCAATGCCAGGCAATTCAAAAGATTCCGCCTCTTGGCCATGGATGGTCAGGTGCCCGTCTGACACCTGCCAAGCCACGTCATAGCGCGAGGTGATGAGCTGCATTAATTGTTTCAACCCCCCGCGGAACCGAAAAGCAAAACGGATATCTCGGCCAAGCGCGTCACCATCCATGCTCACGGCCATGTTGCTGGCTTTTTCCAATGGGCCAAGCAGCTCACCCATGGTCACGGCGCGGCCAGCCGTGTCCAAAACAACCTGCCGACGTAACAAACCAGGGTTGCCATGATGGAGCCTTTGACCTTCTTGCCCAAGATACAAACCCTCCCGGACAAGCACATTGCCCTGCGGTTCGTTGTTGCTGAATGCTTCTTTGCCTAGGCGCAATTGCTGATCAGGGTTTGGCAGGCCTTCCATCATGCTGCAGCCACAAATGAGTAAGGTGAGCATGAATTTAGCTGCCCGCATGAATGTCAATCCGAAGGATTTTGGAATCGGGGTAAAGCACCGCCGACAAAGAAGGCTCAGCCTCGCCAAAGGGTTCGAGAAGCTTCTTATAGGCTGTGATGAGGTTGCCTTCGATGATGGTCGACGCCTTGATCGGGTAGTCCCAATCACCGTTCCAATCCACGTGCCAACCTTCCTGGGATGCCCATTGATGGACGGTTTCGTGGAGGCTGCTTCCTGCACGGAGCTGATAGCTTTTGATGTTCTGGCTTGCGCCATCCCAACTTGCATGGATGAGGCTGATTTCCTTTTTTTGAAATCTAACCTCCAGGTCATGGCGTTCGGCCAGTTCCAACATATGCACCACCCAGGGTTTGCCACCATCGATGGAAACCTTTTGGGTTTCCTTTTTGCCCAAGCCCAATTCCAATTCGTATGTTTCTGGAATAAGTTGGCGCATGGCCAGGTTGAGTGGGATATCCTTGGCCTTACCATCATGGATGGTAAAGGCATGGGATTGGCCCATCATCAAATGGCCTGTCAGCATCATCAAAATGATGGGTGGCAGAATGCTCATGAATCCCTCTCCAAATCCTTGCGCACCAATTCCGCGTCAATGATCAGGTAGGGGCGGGACCGAAGATAATTTCGCCATGGTTGTTGGAAGGCTTGACCCAAATAGGCACCACCACGCTGCAAGCTACCGCCACCAAGCCAGCCCAAAATCATGAGGGCAATGGTGGCCATGATGGCCACGCGCCCGGCCAGGCCAGGAAGCCAAAGGGCCATTAATGCCATGCCCCAAACACCCAGGGGCAGATGAACAAATCTTGCTTCCAATTCGATGGATGCTGGCAGGTTATCCTTGCTCATCATGGCCTTCTCGTCACTTCATGGAAGATGATGTCTGGCTGGGGCTCACGCTGTGAAAGATGACGCAAGCGAAGACGTGCATGGTCACGGCTGCCAGCATGGAGGCCCGCCAACAACCCATGGCCAGAATCCATGAGTTGGAGGGCCATCACCGCCAATTCAGCGGTGCGGATCTCGCCAATGACCACAAGGTCAGGGCGTCTTCTGAGAATGCTGGCGGTGATTTGTTCTCCTTCGCCTGGGCGGTAGGATACATAAGTCGGCCCCTGGGGGATCAGGGACTTCAATTCTGGTTCATCCTCAATCAGCAAAACCCTGTGGCCAAGATCAAGGTTTGCCTTGATCATGCCGGCCATGAGGGTTGTTTTGCCAGCTCCGGTGGCCCCATGGACAATGGTCGATCCGGGAATTGGGCAAGCTGTGGCTGATGCAATATGGCGCAAGAAACGGAACGCTGCTTCATGCTGCACACCATCATGATGATTGGCCACACAGGCATGAACCCTGAGCGAACCACCTCCAAGGATGGGATCAATATTCATGACCAGATCCACAAAGCCATGCCGACTGATCGACCGCCATCCCCTGGCGCCAATGATGGGCGTCATGATGGCCTGGTAATCCTCTGGCCCAATGGGC
>DKOD01000119.1:0-2670 GCA_002469865.1 Alphaproteobacteria bacterium UBA7371
CCATGCCAAGAATAGCAGAAAAACGAATTGGCCCGGCGCTGATGTCGGCTGCCTTGGGGTCAAGAAAGGTGGTAAGAATTTCCCGGGCACGATCGGCCCGAAAATTCATCATGATCAGCCCGTCACCATCATTCATGCTGGCATGATTGAAAGCCACTGGCTCCACAAATTCGTCACCAATATCGGCATGATAAGATGCCTCTATGGCTGAAAGCACGTCCCCTTCCCGATGGGGCCCATCACCGATCATGGCATGATATGCTTTGCTGACTCGGTCCCATCTGTTGTCCCGATCCATGGCAAAATAACGGCCAGAGAGCGAGGCAATGGTGACATCCTCATGGAGCTGGCCCAACATACCCCGCACATAGGCATGGCCGGAGCGTGGGGCGGTGTCGCGCCCATCGGTGATGACATGGATCATGACCTTTATCCCCAACCCCGCCAGGTGATTGGCCATGACCACCATATGATCTTGGTGGGCATGAACCCCACCGGGTGAGCAAAGGCCCATGAGATGAGCCTGGCCATTTTCGGCACGAAGTTTGGCAACAAAATCTTTTAGCTTCTCACCGGCAAGAAAGGTTCCATCGGCAATGGCGTTATTGATGCGCGGGAGGTCCTGCCAAACAATTCTGCCTGAGCCGATATTCATATGCCCCACTTCAGAATTGCCCATTTGGCCTTCAGGCAAACCCACATTGGGGCCATAGGTTTTAATTTTTGTGGTCAGCGCCTCAGCCATGAGCCGATCGAATACGGGTGTGTGGCCAAGGGCAATGGCATTATCCTTTTCCTCAGTCCTTAGGCCCCAACCATCAAGAATACATAAAATTGTGGGTTTGTGGCTCATGTTGCTGAGGCTTCCTAAGGCGCGCGATCGGATGCGTTTATCTAGACCTGTTGGGCAAACAAATACAACTTTATGCTAGATGCGACCAATGGGACCCATATGAGATCTTGTGCGCCTAGTACAATCTGATAGTTTTACACAATCTTTGGGTACAACATAAAAACCAAAGATGTTGATTGGGGGGATTATGCAGTCGTTTCATGCATTTGTCATTTGCGCGGTGGTCGGTTTTGCCGGTCATGCATGGTCAGCGGATCTCGAACTTGGCGAATATTTGGCCCAGGATTGCCTTGGTTGCCATCAAGCCCAAGAGGTCGTTGGCACCATTCCTATTATTCATGGCCTGGATGCGGAATATTTCATTGAGGCGATGTATGATTATCGGGATGGGTTTCGTGAGAATAATGTCATGATGTCTGTTGCAACCTCCCTGAGCGACGAAGATGTGGAGGCCCTTGCCGCTTGGTTTGCCATTCAGGAAAATCAGTCGGCGCAGTAAGTCTTCTTATTTATGGACCTAATCCAGGGAGGAACAGATATGTCCATCACACGTCGAGGCCTTTTGGGTGCTGGTGCTGCCACGGCAGCCCTGCTCAGCGCGCCCACCATCATGAAAGCAGCAACCAAGAAGGTTGTTGTGATTGGCGGCGGCGCCGCTGGTGCTACCCTCACCCGCTATTTGGCAAAAGACAGCAAGGGTGCTTTGGATATCACCTTGGTGGAAGCCAACAAAAATTACACCACCTGTTTTTTCTCCAACTGGTACCTGGGTGGTTACCGCGACATGCAGCAGATCACCCATAATTATGACAAAGTCGCAGCCATGGGCGTTAATGTGGTGAATAATGTTGCCACGGGCGTTGATGGGGCCAAGAAAGAAGTGACCCTGGCCGATGGTGCGAAGCTTTCCTACGACAAACTTGTGATCGCCCCGGGCATTGATTTCCATTATGACCAAATTGATGGCTATGATGCAGCCATTGCAGAAACGGACATCCCCCATGCCTATAAGGCTGGTGCCCAAACCGCCCTTTTGAAAAAGCAGATGGAAGCCATGGATGATGGTGGCGTGTTCTTGATGATGGCGCCACCCAACCCCTATCGTTGCCCTCCTGGACCCTATGAGCGTGCCTCAATGGTGGCCAACTACCTGCAGCGCAATAAGCCTAAGTCCAAGGTGGTGATCCTGGATCCAAAGGATAAGCATTCCAAGCAGGCCCTTTTTCAGGAAGCATGGGAAACCCATTATCCTGGCATGGTGGAATGGCTGCCGGGTGCTGAAGTCGGTGCCATGAAGGCTGTGCGTAATGGTGAAATCATCACCGAAAAAGGCAGCTTCAAGGGTGCGGTTCTCAACCCAATCCCCGCCCAAAAGGCAGGCAAAATTGCTTTTGTGGCCGGCATTACCAACGAGTCCGGTTGGTGCCCCATTAAGGACGCCACAAACTTTGAATCAGCCCTGGTGCCAGATATCCATGTGATTGGCGACGCATCAATCAATGGCGCGATGCCAAAGTCTGGCTTCTCTGCCAACAGCCAAGCCAAGGCCGTGGCCATGGCACTTAATGCCGAACTTACTGGGGCACGTCAGTTCGACCCACGTTTCCGCAACACCTGCTGGTCCTTGGTGGCCGACAAGGATTCGGTCAAGGTTGGTGCCAATTACAAGGCCGAAGGAAATGCCGTGGTCAAAACAGACGGCTTTATCTCGTCGACCGGCGAAGACACCATGGTGCGCGAGCAAACCTATGAGGAAGCCGAAGGTTGGTATGCCGGCATCACAGCCGACATGTTTGGCTGATCAAAAAGCATCATAA
>DKOD01000119.1:3046-14884 GCA_002469865.1 Alphaproteobacteria bacterium UBA7371
AAGTACCCAGCGGATGATCAGGGCCGGAAAAATAATATGGGCAGACACGGTGAAGGCAAACTGGATACGTGCCAGATTTAATGCGCCTATTTCTTCAAACATATTGGATGCCCTCCACCAGACATGCTTTTGGCATGGGCCAGCAGGCAAGCTAATACAACCCAAAATTTGTGTTTGCGACTTTTGGGTCAACCCCGGAAATCAGGTTTGCGTTTTTCCAAAAAGGCGGCAACCCCCTCACGAAAATCATCTTCTAAGGATGACCGGCCAAACATCTCCAATTCGCCACGCAATTGTGCCTCAAGGCTTGTATGCAAGGACTGACGCAGCAAGGCTTTGGTTCTTCCCAATGCCTTGGTGGGCAAGCAAGCAAGCCGGTTTGCCAGGGCCATGCTTTCCTCTTCCAGCTTTGCCTGGGGAACATGTTTGTTCAAAAGCCCCCAATGATACGCCTCCTCGGCGCCAAAACGATCCCCCAACATGGCAATTTCTGCGGCGCGTTTGGCCCCCACATGGCGCGGAAGGGCGAAGGTGGAGCCGCCATCTGGGCTTGTCCCGATATTGATATAGGCCAGGGTAAAAAGAGCATCCTCAGCAGCCAGGGCAAAATCGCAAGCCATCATCAAGCTTAACCCAAAACCTGCTGCGGCGCCGTCGATGCTGGCCACAACCGGTTTGTCCATGGTCCTGATCGCAGTCACGACTGCATGGGCTTTGCCAATCAAGCTTTCAATCCGCACCTGCCATTCATGGGCCGGGCGATCCAGATGTTCGGCAAAATAACGAATATCCCCACCAGCCATAAAAGTCTGGTCACCCTTGATCCGCAGGCAGCGCACCGACGTGTCATGCTGGGCCAGATGAACCGCTTCCATCAGGGCATCGCCCATTTCTATGTTCAGTGCATTACGGCTTTTGGCACGATTCATAATGAGGGTGCGCACATGGCCCTCATCATGCACTAAGACGGCATCACCCATGATTTGTTCTCCCCAAGATGAAAACTTTATCCGATTATTCCTCAATCAGACGCGCAGCGAAAGCCAATATAGACAACAGCTGTGTCCACAGGCTTTTGTGCATCATTGTCCCGATGCATGCGGTGGGCCCCGTACCACCAGGACCCCCCCATGGTCGGTTGGCTGGTGCCTTCGCCATCCCTGGCCCACTCCCAAACATTGGCCCCCATGTCATAAAGGCCATTCACACCAGCCTTGCTTAGGCCAACCGGGGCATGACCAACACCCCTATTAAGTTTGTCAGAATGATCAATGGCGGGCGTGGCCCCACAATCTTCAAGGCAATTTGCGCCCAAGGGTGTCTCACCGGTTGGGTAAGGATAGGTTATGTTTTTGACAAAGCCCTCACTGGGGTTGGGGCGCAATTCAAGATAGGCGGCCATGCGCCATTCATCTTTTGTGGGCAGACGTTTGCCCGCCCAGGAACAATATGCTTCTGCCTCATCAAAGGTAAGGTGCACCGCTGGTTCATCCTCACCGGCAGGCTCGCCAAAAGGCGCTTGCCAATTCCAGCCGGTTTTTTGGACCCAACCTGAATCATAAACACGCCCACCGCCCTCACGCTCGGCCTTGGACACAAAACCTGTTTCACGGGCAAAAATCTTAAACTGCCCGACAGAAACCTCCGTGCGATCGATGGAAAAACCATCAATGACCTGCATGTTGGTCCCGGGGTTGGCCCAGGAGGTTAAAGGCATGAAGAGCATGAAAAGAAAGCCGCCCAAACTGATCATAACAACATCCTCTATGTGGCTCAGCGCATCAACATTAAAGGCACCTTGCAGGACCGAACCGTGGCTGTTGTGGTGGAGCCAATGATCAAATTTCTGATGCGGGAATGTCCATAGGCACCCATCACCACCATGTCATGGGAATCTTCTTCCACAAGTTTGGCCAAAACCTGGTCGGGCTGGCCCTGCTGCATGGCGCTGGAGGCATGACGACCTGCAAGCCGAAGGGTCGCCACGGCTTGTTCGAGGCTTTTTTGATGTTCCAAAGAGGGGTTGCCCACGGTCACCACATGCACATGAAGGTCGTCAAAAAGCTTATCCTTGGCTACAAATTCCACAGCCTTGAGGGAGGACATGCCGCCATCAAAAGCCAACATGACCTTCTTCACCTCACGAAATGCCCGTGCCGCCACCAAAACCGGCTTATGGCTGCCACGAATGAGCCTTTCCAGGTTGGAGCCCAGATGGCCCTTGGCAAAATCAGCTGCCTCCCCCCTTTTGCCAATGACAATCAAGCCGGCATCATCTTCCCGATCGGCAATGGTTTCAAGCAAGTCACCCCGGCGCAGGCGTGCCTGAACATTGGCGACACCAGCATCGCGCAACACCGCCTCGGCATCTTCCAAAATTGCACGGCCACGCTCGCCCACCAATTTGGCACGTTGTTCGTCCAGTTTGCTCAATTCATCAAGGATGGCGCTTCTTGCCCCCAGCGCAATGGAACCAGAAAGATCCTGATCGCCCAACATTTCTCGGCGCCCAAGCACATGGATCAATTCGACCGGCTGGCCTGTCTTGCTGGCCACCCAGCCAGCATGGGCGCAAACCGAATGGGAATAAATGGACCCATCAATAAGGGCTATAATGTTGTTGCTCATAAACTCACTCCTTAATGGGTCGATAATTTGTCGAGGGCATCAGGTTTGTCATGGACGCCAAGTTTGTCGACAATGGTCTCGGACGCCTCATTCATGCCCACAAGTTCAACCTGGGCACCGTCACGACGAAATTTGACGATAGCCATATCCAGGGCCGCCACTGAAGAAATATCCCAGATATGGGCACGGCTGACATCAATCACCACATGTTCTGGCGCCTCTTTAAAGTCAAAAGCGGCCATAAAATCTTCAACACTTGCAAAAAACAACTGCCCCTCCACACGATAAACACGTTCACGCCCGTCATCGGATATGCTGCTGGTGACACGAAAGAGCTGGGCAATCTTGCCTGCAAAGAAGATGCCCGAGAGAAGCACGCCTACGCCCACGCCAATAGCCAAGTTATGGGTAAAAATCACAAAAGCCACCGTGGCCAGCATCACGATGGAAGATGATGTTGGGTGGTTACGAAGGTCTTTAATCGATGACCAGGAGAAGGTGCCAATGGACACCATGATCATGATGGCCACCAATGCCGGCATTGGAATTTGCCCCACCAGATCACCAAGCACCACGCAAAAAATCAGCAAAAGAACGCCTGCCGCAAAGGTGGAAAGGCGACCACGCCCACCTGATTTTACATTGATCATGGATTGCCCAATCATGGCGCAGCCCGCCATGCCACCGATGAAGCCTGTCACGCCATTGGCCAGCCCTTGGCCAACACATTCCATGTCCCGGTTGGAGGTGGTGTCGGTCAAATCATCGACAATATTTTGGGTCATCAAGGATTCCAGGAGGCCCACCGCTGCCACCGCGACCGAATAGGGGAAAATAATTTCCAGGGTTTCAAAATTAAGCGGGACATCGGGAATGAGGAAGATCGGCAAGGTGTCGGGAAGCTGACCCATATCCGACACACTGCGCACATCCAGATCCAAAAATATGGTCAGGAGACTGAGAATGACGATGGTGACCAGGGGCGATGGAATCGATTTGGTGATCCTGGGGAACAGATAGATGATGGCAAGGCCACCGGCCACCATTGGAAAAGTAATCCAGCTCACCTTTGATGGATCGAGTTCCGGCAATTGGGCCATAAAAATAAGAATTGCCAAGGCATTCACAAAACCTGTCATGACCGAACGCGAGACAAAGCGCATCAGCCTACCCAAGCGCAAAAAGCCCGCCAAAATTTGCAACAATCCTGCCAAAATTGTTGCGGCAAGAAGATATTCAAGGCCATGGTCGCGAACCAAGCTCACCATCAGCACGGCGGTGGCAGCCGTGGCTGCAGAAATCATGCCCGGACGTCCCCCGGTGATGGCGCAAATCACGGCAATGGAAAAACTTGCATACAGACCCACCTTGGGGTCCACCCCGGCAATGATGGAAAAAGCGATGGCCTCCGGAATAAGCGCGAGGGCCACCACGAGCCCTGAGAGCAAATCCCCGCGGATGTTACCGAACCATTCCTGGCGGTAGGCATGTAATGATGGCATGGACAACTCCTGAACTGCCCAACATATCTGTTGGGGCAAGCATGGTCTTCAATTGATGACCCCTCTTGCCCACCGAGGCCACCACAGGTCAAACCCTCCCGTGACCATTATTGGGCCATTGTTGGGTTCAAAGGATCTTGTTTGGCGCCACAAGGTCGGGCAACGTCCCATGCAAGGAACAACAAATCTGGGAGAAAAACTCATGAAACAACTTATCATCGGGCTCATGGCCGGTGCCGTGATGGCCACGCCAGCCCTTTCTGACATCAAAATTGGCATGATCACGACCCTATCAGGTGGCGGTGCCAGCTTGGGTGTCGACATGCGTGACGGCTTCGAGCATGCCATCAAAGAACGTGGCGGCACATTGGGTGGGGTCACCATCGACCTCACCGTGGTGGATGACGCCCGCAAGGTAGAAAATGCCAAGCAAGCCGCCACCCGCATGATCAAGCAGGATGATGTGGACATCCTCACCGGCATTATCTGGTCCAACCTCACCATGGCCGTGGTGCCCGGCATCACCCGGGCCGACAAAATTTACCTGTCCATGAATTCGGGCCCCTCTGCCCTGGCTGGTAAGCAATGCAACAAGAATTTTTTCAATGTTGCTTGGCAAAATGACAATTTGCACGAGGCTGGCGGACAGTATGTCACCGACCAAAAGATCAAAAAAGTGGCCATCCTCGCCCCAAATTACCCCGGCGGTAAGGACGCCCTCAATGGCTTCAAACGCTATTATAAGGGCGATATTGTGGCAGAAATCTACACCAAGCTCGGCCAGACTGATTATGCTGCTGAACTGGCAAATATTCGTGCAGCCGGTCCCGATGCGGTGTATTTTTTCCTTCCCGGCGGCATGGGCATCAATTTTGTGAAGCAATATGACCAAGCAGGGCTGAAAGAAAATGTCGCCCTTTATGGACCTGCATTCAGTTTTGATGAGGGCATATTAAAAGCCGTTGGGGAAGCTGCATTGGGTGTCTACAACACGTCCCAATACACCCATGACTTGGATAATGAAGCCAACCGCAAATTTGTTGCCTCCTTCCAAGAGGCCTATGGCCGCAAACCCTCACTTTATGTGAGCCAAGGCTATGAGGCCGCCCTTGCACTAGATGCTGCAATCGCAGCGGTGGGCGGGGATGTTTCTGACAAAGACGCATTACGCAAAGCATTGCGTGAGGTGAAATTTGACTCCGTGCGCGGCAAGTTTGCTTTTGCCTCCAACCAATTCCCCATCCAGGATATTTATGTCCGTCAGGTGGTGCGTGACGGTGATGGCTTTACCAACAAAACGATTGCCAAGGTCTTTACCGACCATTCCAACGCCTTTGTGGGTGATTGCAAACTTTAACCAAGAGCTGGCCGGGAGCAATCCCGGCCTGACCATTTCCGATGGACAGCATCCTTCTTATTGAACAAAGCCTAAACGGCCTGCAGCTTGGCATGATGCTCTTCCTTTTGGCCTCGGGGCTGACGCTGACCTTTGGAATTATGGGCATTATCAACCTGGCCCATGGCGTTACCTACATGCTTGGTGCTTACATCGCCGCCAGCGTGATGGCCGCCACCTCGTCATTTTTGCTGGCGGTTCTGGCTGGCATGGGCTTTGCAGGTCTCATGGGTCTTTTGATGGAATTCACCATCCTTAGGCGCCTTTATGAACGAGACCATTTGGACCAGGTCCTTGCCACCTTTGGCATCATTCTTGTCGCCAATGAGGCAACCAAAATGGTTTTTGGGCCCCAGGCCCTGTTCATGGCGCCACCGGAATATCTGAACAAATCCATCCAATTGGCCGATGGTCTTCAATACCCACTTTACAGGCTGGTGATCATTCTGGTGGGGCTTTTGGTGGTGCTGGGCCTCCGCCACCTGATTTTGAACACCAAACTCGGCATGCTCATCCGTGCCGGTGCCACCCATCGGGCCACCGTGGCTGCCATGGGTGTGAATATTGCCCAGGTATTCACCCTGGTCTTTGGCCTTGGTGCCTTGCTTGCTGGCCTTGCTGGTGCCATGGCTGCCCCCCTTTTGGCCGTTCAGGTTGGCATGGGGGAGAACATCCTCATTTTGACCTTCGTGGTGATCATTATCGGCGGACTTGGCTCGGTGCGTGGTGCCTTTGCCGGCGCCATGTTGGTGGGTTTGGTGGATACATTCGGCAGGGCCATCCTGCCGCTGTTGCTCGCAGCGATCCTGCCACCAGAAACAGCCTCAGGCCTTGGCAATTCCCTTTCCGATATCGCCATTTACCTTTTGATGGCCGTGGTGCTGATCATCCGACCTGAAGGCCTCTTCATGATCAAGGGGAAAAGATGAACAAATTGGCTTTGGCATCCCTGATGATCTTGCTTGGCCTGGCGGTCCCCCATCTGGCCGAGGCTGTTGGCGATCCTTTTTTGACCACCATGGCGACCCGCATGGCCATCATGGGCATGGCGGTGGCAAGTCTTGGGTTTTTGGTTGGTTTTGCGGGCCTTGTGAGTTTTGGCCATGCTGCTTTTTTTGGCATTGGCGCCTATGTCGTGGCCATCCTCTTCAAGCATCATTCAGAAGCCTCCCCAATCCCCTTCCTCCCCTTTGCTTGGGAGGGAAGTTTGTCTGGCATGGTCCAGCTGCCCTTGGCCTTCATTGCATCCTTTCTGTTTGCCCTTTTGGTGGGCGCCTTAAGCCTACGCACCAGGGGCGTGTTTTTTATCATGATCACGCTTGCTTTTGCGCAAATGCTCTACCACTTCATGATTTCTTTGCCGGATTATGGTGGCGAAGATGGGCTTAGCATCTGGGAACGTAGTCAGGTTCCAGGCCTCGACCTCTATAATGATTATGATTTTTATTACCTATGCTTTGGGCTGTTGGTTGGGGTGTTGTTGCTGTTGCGCATGATCATTCATTCGTCATTCGGCGTGATCATCAGGGCCGCATCCCAGGATGAGGCGAGGTTGGCCACGCTTGGTGTGCCGGTGTTTCGTTACCGCCTTTTGGCCTTTGCGCTGGCCGGAGGGATCGCGGGATTATCCGGTGCATTGGCTGCGAATTTGTATGAATTTTCCGGTCCCGGGCTCATGCATTGGAGCAGGTCTGGGGAGATGCTCGTGATGCTCATCCTCGGGGGCATGGGCAGCCTCTTCGGCGGGGTTGCTGGCGCCATCATGTTCATCGGATTGGAGGAAATCCTGGCCGGCTGGACCGAGCATTGGGCCCTCATTTTGGGGCCAATCCTCATCATGGTTGTGCTTTTTGCCCACGGCGGGTTGATGGGCTTTTTCTCCCGGGGGCGGTCATGAGCAGCAAATTGCTTGAGGTTAAGGGCCTCAGCAAAGCCTTTTTGGGCATCAAAGCCAATGATGATGTGCAGCTCAGCATCCATGCAGGTGAAGTCCATGGTCTTATTGGCCCCAATGGTGCAGGCAAAACCACCGCCATCTCGCTTCTGTCGGGTGAATTGCGCCCCGATTCCGGTCAGGTATTCATGGACGGCAAAGATATCACCAACCTATCTGCTTGGCGGCGCATCCATATGGGCTTGGCTCGTTCCTACCAAATCTCGCGCATATTTCCTGACATGACATTGCTGCAGAATGTCCAGGTCTCCTTGCAAATTGCCCATGGGCATTCTTTTCGCTTTGTGGCCCCGGCCTTTGGCTCTCATGGTGATGAGGCCCTGGCCATGTTGGCAAAGCTTGGGCTTGAAGACCGCGCCCATGATTTGGCCTCATCTTTGGCCCATGGGCTTAGGCGTGAGCTGGAATTGGCGGTTATTCTGGCCCGAAAGCCCCGAATGCTTTTGCTTGATGAGCCCATGGCTGGCATGGGCAAAACAGAATCCATCCGCATCACCCAATTGCTGGAACAATTGCGTGGGCAGGTCACCATGTTGCTTGTCGAGCATGACATGGACGTGGTGTTCCAGCTTGCAGACCGTATCTCCGTTCTTGTTCAAGGCCATGTCGTGGCCACGGGCACGCCGGAAGACATTGCCAAGAACCCTCAAGTCCGCGCAGCCTATCTGGGTGGGGAGGATCATGATGGCTGAACAATTATTGGAATTGGAAGCCATCTGCTCAGGCTATGGGTCCATCCAGGTTCTCTTTGACATTGACCTGACCATCGCCCCTGGAGAAATCGTTGGCCTCATGGGCAGAAACGGCATGGGCAAGTCCACCCTTCTCAAAACCATCCTTGGGATTGTGCCCCATCAGCAGGGCACCCGCCGGGTCATGGGGAAGGTCATGGGCAACTTGCCAAGCCACGCGGTGGCGCGGGCTGGCATTGGCTATGTGCCCGAAGGCCGCCAGGTCTTTCCCACGCTTAATGTGCGGGAAAATTTGGTTTGTGTGGAAGCCAACCATCGCGGCCTTAGCGAACCATGGAACCTAGACCGGGTGTTGGATTTGTTTCCTAGGCTTGGTCAGCGAATGAACCAATTGGCCGGCACCCTTTCTGGCGGCGAACAGCAAATGCTGGCTATTGGCCGGGCGCTCATGACCAACCCATTGGTGATGCTGTTGGACGAAGCCACCGAGGGCCTTGCACCATTGATGCGCCAGGAAGTTTGGCATGTGTTGCAACATAATCTGCGCGAAGCAGGGCAGGCCATTTTGTTGGTGGACCAAAACCCAGAAGCCATGCTTAGGATATGTGACCGTCAAGTGATCTTAAATAATGGTCAGGTTGTTTGGCGCGGCCCAAGCAAAATGTTGCATCAAGAGCCAGAGCTCATGGAAAGATATTTGGGACTTGGCGCAACTCATTCATAACATCACCAACGGAGGATAAAATGGCCCAATTGGAATTGCTTCCTGAAGATCATCGTGAGCCTGAAGAATTATGTGCGGCCATCCGGGAACGCCGGGGTGGCAAACTTCTCAAACTCGACCGTATGTTGCTCCATAGCCCGAACCTGGCAAGCGGCTGGAATATTTACATGGGGCAGGTCCGACAAAACTTGTCACTTGATCCCAAATTACGCGAAATGGCCATGTGTGGCGTGGCTGTTCTTAATGGGGCCGACTATGAGTTTGAGCAGCATCAGCCGATCTATCTTCAAGCAGGTGCCCGACCGGAGCAAGCCGAGGCCTTAAGCCGGGTCAAAGAGGAAAAATTACCCCCACATTTGTTCACCGAGCTCGAATTAGATGCCATGGAACTTATCCAAGGCATGACGGTGGATATCGCTGTGCCTGATGATCTGCGTGCCAGACTGCTTGAGCAAATGGGAAGCCAAGCACTGGTGGAGCTTATGGCTGTGACCGCAGCCTACAACATGGTCTCACGCTTTTTGGTGGCAACAGGCATCCATTCGGAAGAGCATTAGGGCCAGACCAACCAATAATTTCTTTGCTGAAGCGCCAAGCGCTTTTCGCTAAGGGTATTATTTGTGTTGAACGGTCTTAAGGCCGATTGTTTCAGTTGTGATTGGAGGGTAAGTTGCGCAACCACTGGGTTAAAATATCAGCCTTAGTATTTTGGAGGTACCGTGCATAAGCGCTCAAGATACGCTTCTTCGGGATATGAGTCGCCCAGCCCCGTTTCAGATGCCCCGTCAATAGGGATGATGGGAACCGAATAGAAACCACCTTCGTGCAAAGAGATAAATTGGTGAGCAATGCTCTCTGACACCGTTTTTGAGACGAATTTGCCACCGAGGCCACCGACAATAGCCGCAAGGATCAGCAAGGTGCTCATGCGCGTGCCCCGTATACCATTTGTAACATTTGCTTACCTCACTAAGCCTAACTTTCCGTCAGAAATTTCCGTCGTGCAAAGTTCGGGATATGCCTGACCTTCAGTGTATGGTTCTAAAAAAAGCGCCGCTTGTTTTTGTGACTCTAAACCATTGGCGTCGGGGCCCAAATCCCAAAAATAGTAATCAAGCCACTCGGCTTGCCAATTGGCCGAGACCTGCGCGCCAACTTCCATGGTGACATCCAGTGCCAAGGCCGCGGCGAAAAAAGATAATCCAACGATAACAACTTCCAACCTCAGGCCTCCAAAAATGCCATGACCATTTATTCGATAGGACAAACGATTAATCAATGGTGGCGCATTTTGTCAATAATTTGTGCTAACACAGCTTGTGGGTACTTTGTTGCCTATTTTAACAATCACCTTTCTGTGGTTTCACAGAAAAAGGGACCACGACATGAAAGGAGTTTTCTTCCATGGTTTTTTAGCACATTCAGTGACTTACATTGGTTGTTGTGACACGACTTGGTAACATTTCTCAAAAAGGTCAATTTTTTGCGAAAGCTGTGATCCAAGACCTTCGATGAGTCCAACGATCATAAGGTCACGTTGCTGCAGATCGTCGCTTTTATGGCTTGAATGTGAGCAAATCATGGGCCGACTTTACCGATCGGCCAAGGTATAGATGAAATAACAAAGAGAGATCGTAATATTCACCTTAGTTAATTCGCCATGAACCCCTTACGCCACCTTAACATGCACAGGCGAGACCAAAATACGCGCAGGTTGTAGACCTGGATCCGGCAACTTTTTAGTGGCATTTTCCAGGCCAGTTACATTCAATTCAATTGACCAACGAATTAGCGGCAACAATTTCATATTTTAAGTTTGGTCTCTGTGGCACGAATGGCCGAACCACGAGGGTCATTTGTGCCACCCCATATTCTTTCTGACATTTTATCTGACTTCACAACGAGGACTTATGTCTTGGACACGATATGACCATAAAGGAAACTTCTCGCAGTACTTATTTCTCAATGATGTTGATAAAATTGCTTCTTATGGGGCCTAGATAACTCCCAACCATACTATTACTTCTGAACACACGCACTCAAAACCGCCTTTTCATTTTCGGGGATAAAAAGTTTGACTAAAAGTTCAATTTAAACGTAATGGGTCTTTCATGGAACCCGCCATATGTTGGCATTTACTTATCACTCTAGGGATTTTACGATCATGAGAGGCTTGACGTTCCGACAATCTCTAAAAGCACCAATTATATGCATGGAGCAAAATTTGAAGGTCAACCAAAGCTCCCGTTTTTCGGCTGGTTTTCTCGCCTTGGTTGTCGCAGGAAGCATTTTCGTATCCGTTGCGCTGTTAGGCACTATTGTGGGTGCCGCACCATTGGTGAAAAAGAATGACATAAGTTCGTCGATAATCGACGCGACGCAGCGAAATAATCAGGTAGATAATCTACCCCAAAGGCCTGTGTTACAAGGAGGTGCAGATGAAAAATTCAAGTTCGATGCTACTGTTACGCTACCGTTTTCGCAGCAAGCTCGCCTGGCTGCGGCAACGCCGGGAAAAGAAACAACACCAAAAATTTCTCGGTTAACGTCTGCGGCAGATGCTGCGCCGCAATCGCAGCTGCCGCCTGAGACGCGACAGGGTTCGGTTTTATCTTCAGTGGCGATTTTTGGCTACGATGTTGGCCGGGCGACGGCCTATGTTGGTGGTGAGTTGTGGGCGTCATTCAGTCTTTTTGGCACGAGCCTTTATCAAAATGTTATTGGCACCCGAACCAAAAATACTTTTTTTGAGACCCCTGACACTCTGGGAACCGAGAAACAGTCACTTGTGACGAAGCAGGATTCAAGCGTGGGCGTAAGCACATCGCCGGTAGACAACGCCAAACCAACGATGCCCCCCCAATCAGAAAACGTTACAGCACAGCCACCGCGGCAAACATCTGGCGTCCGATCAAGGGCACTTGCTTCCGGGGTTAAACCAT